>SXQZ01000014.1 GCA_005792725.1 Actinomycetota bacterium | reverse complement strand
GCGGCTCGCCGCCGGTCAGGCGGATGTCGGTGACGCCGTGGACGGCGAGGAGCCGTACGAGCCTGCCGATCTCGTCGCGGGAGAGCACCTCCGTGCGCGGCAGCCACTGCAGGCCCTGAGCGGGCATGCAGTACCGGCACCGCAGGTTGCACCGGTCGGTCACCGACACACGGGCCGACCTCACGACCCTGCCGAACGCGTCTGCCATTATTCCGGCCATCGGCTACAAAATACTCAACGGCGCGCGCGGCGCCCCGGGAGGGTGATGGCGATGACGGATCGGGAGTGGATGGAGGCCCTGTCGGCCCGGCTCGGGGTGGAGCCGCCGACCGCAGATGAGCACGACGCGATCCTCCGGCTCGCCGGTGTGGCCGCGCACGCCTCCCAGCGCACCGCCGCTCCGTCGACGGCCTGGATGGCGGCCCGGTCGGGGCGCCCGCTGGCAGAGGTTCTCGAGGCGGCGGAGGCGCTGGCGTCGCAGGGGTGACCTCACCGCCGCTCGGCGCCGCGCTCGTGCTGGCCCGGCGCCACGCGGTGCGCCTGCCCGCCGTGGAGGTCGCTCTGGCCGACGCACCCGGGCGGGTACTGGCCGACGACGTGGTGGCGCGCGCCGACCTGCCGGCTGCCAACGCCTCCGCCATGGACGGATGGGCCGTGCGGGCCGCCGACCTGCCGGGCGTGCTCCGGGTGGTGGGCGAGTCGCGCGCGGGGGCCCCGTGGCCGGAGACGCTCGCGCCGGGCGAGGCGGTGCGCATCTCGACGGGTGCCCTCGTACCGGGTGGCGCCGACACGATCCTGCGCGCCGAGGAGGGCACCGATGACGGGCACCGGCTGCGTACCGATGCGGCCCCCGGAATCGGGCTCGACATCCGGTTCGCCGCCGAGGACCTCCGGCGGGGGCACCCCGTGCTGCGGGCCGGCACGGTGATCGGAGCCCATCACATCGGGGCGCTGGCTGCGTCCGGCCACGGCGCGGTACCGTGCCTGCGACGCCCCACTGCCCGCGTGGTCACCACCGGCAGTGAGCTGGTCCCCCCGGGCGGACCGACGGGACGCTCGACCATCTTCGACTCGAACGGGCCCGGCCTCACGGCCCAGTTGCGCGCCGCGGGTGCCGATGTCACCGATGCCATCACGGTGGACGACGACCCCCGGGCGGTACGTGACGCAGTCGCCGGGGCCATTACGGGCTGCGACCTGCTGCTGGTCGCGGGCGGACTCTCGGTGGGCCGTCACGACCACGTGCGGGCGGCACTCGAGTACGTGGGCACGCAGCCGGTGTTCACGCGTCTGGCCATGCGGCCCGGACGCCCGACCACCTTGGGGCGGGTGGGCCCGTGCCGCGTGCTCGCCGTCCCGGGCAACCCTGCCGCCGCCGCCGTGGGCACGCACCTCCTCGGCCGGGCCCTGCTGCGCACGGACGTGCCCTGGACCCGGATGCCACTGGGAACGGCGCTGCCGTCGGCCCGTCGGCTGGATGAGGTGGTGCGGTGCCGCGATGAGGGTGGCCACGCGGTGCCGCTTCCGGACCAGGGGTCCGGATCGGTGTCATCCGTCGCCGGGGCGGACCTGCTCGCCTGGCTTCCGTGGGGGCGGACGGCGTTCCCCGCGGGGGCGTCGATCTGGGTATCGCGGCTGTGAGTGCCGGCCTGGCCGTGCGCGGCGGGGTTGCCGACCGTGCCGGGGCGGTGGCGTACGCAGCGGACCCGGTGCCGCCCTCGTGAGCGCCGGGGTCATCGTCCGGCTGCGGCTCTTCGCCCGGGCGCGCGAGGCGGCCGGTGCCCCGGTGCTTGAGGTCACCCTGCCGCCCGGCGCCACCACGGGCGACGCCCTGGAGGCCCTGCCCGGGCACGTACGGGCGCACGTGGACCCCGCCTGCACGCGCATCGCCGTCAACGGCGAGTGGTGCGGCGCTGAGCGCCCCCTCGCCCCCGGGGATGAGGTCGCCCTCATCACGCCGGTCTCCGGCGGGTGACTATGCTTAGGCAATGCCTATACATATGTTCTCGGCCGGGGATGCCGCCCGCACGCTCGGCATCAGCCCCGAAACGCTCCGCCGATGGGATCGCGCGGGGCGCATCCGGGTGGAGCGTGACCCCGCCAACCGCCGGCGGGTGCCGTCGGACGAGATCGAGCGCATCCTCGGGGAGCGCGGCGACCGCGGGCTGAGCGCCCGCAACGAGTTCCCCGGCGTCGTGCGGTCGGTGACCGTGGACGGACTGCTGGCAGAGGTGGAGATCGAGGTGTCCCGACCCGTGCGCGTCGTGGCCACCATCACGGCGCGGTCGGCACGCGACATGGGGCTGCGCCCCGGCATGGACGCCGCCGGCATCGTCAAGGCCAGCGCGGTGCTGGTGCGTGCGTGATGCACCGGGGCCCCGCGGCCGTCGCGGTGCCCATCGCCCTCGCGGTGCCCATCGCCCTCGCGGCGCCCATCGCCCTCATGGCGCCCATCGCCCTCGCAGGCGCCAAGGCGGTTGCCGCGCCTGCGGCCCCGGCCACGGGGGAGCGCCCTGTGGTGCTGGCCGCATCGTCTCTGGCGCGAGCCTTCACCCGGCTCGACCCGCGGGCGCGCTTCTCCTTCGGCGGCTCCGGGGTCCTGGCATTCCAGATGCGCCAGGGCGCCCCCGTTGACGTCATCGCCCTTGCCGACCCCTCACTGGCCCGGCGGCTCGCCGCCGAGGGAATCGTGGGCCGTCCCCGGGCATTCGCGACGAACGCCGTCGTGATGATCGTCCACGGGCGGGCGGATGCACCGTTGCGCAGCATCGCCGATGCCGGGCGGCCCGGCATCGCCGGGGTGATCGGCGCCCCGGGCGTTCCGGTCGGCGACTCCGCGCGGCGGGCCCTCGCCCGCATCGGCCGGTCGGACGTGCTCGCCAACGTGGTCTCGGAGGAGCCCGACGCCGGCAGCGTGGTGGCCCGGGTGGCGCTGGGTGAAGCCGACGCCGGGTTCGCGTACGCGAGCGATGCCCGCGCGGCGGGCGATCGTCTGCGCGCCATCGCGTTCCCCCCTTCGGCCCGGGCGGGCGTCACGTACGCGGTGGCATTGGCAACCAGTGCGCCCCATGCGGCGGTCGGCCGGGCATTCATCCGGCACCTGCTGTCTCCGCAGGGGCGGGTGGCCCTGGCCCGCAGCGGGCTCGGGCGCGTTCCCGGATGAGGCATACGTTCACCATCGCCCTCTGGCTCGCCCTCGGCCTGAGCCTGGCCTTCCTCATGGTTCCCGTCGTCGCGGTGTTCCTGCAGGTGCCCCCGGGCGAACTCGTTGATCACGTCCGTGGCCCCGTGGTACGCGACGCGGTGATCGTGAGCCTGCGATCCAACGTCATCGCCGACGTGATCATCGTGGTCGTCGGCACGCCTGCGGCATACCTGCTCGCCTCACACCGGGCGTTCCCCGGACGACGGGTGCTCGTAACCCTGCTCGAACTCCCGCTGGTACTGCCGCCCGCCGTCGCAGGGATCGGGCTGCTCGCGGCCTTCGGGCGTTCGGGCCTGTTGGGCGGCGAGCTCAGCACCCTGGGCATCCACGTACCCTTCACCGAACTCGCGGTGGTGCTGGCCATCGTGTTCGTGGCCGGACCCTTCTACCTGCGTCAGGCAATCGCCTCATTCGAGGCCGTGGATCCCCGCATGGTCGCGGCGGCCCGCACCCTCGGGGCGGGGCCCGGACGGGCGTTCGCCCGGATCGTCCTCCCCCTCGCCGGCGGCGGCCTGGCGGCGGGGTGGGCGCTGGCGTTCGCGCGCGGCATGGGCGAGTTCGGGGCCACGCTGATCTTCGCGGGCAGCCTGCCGGGGGTCACGCAGACGCTGCCGCTGGCCGTCTACGCCCAGTTGGGACAGGACTTCGGAACCGCCCTGGCGATCGGCGCCCTCCTCGTCGTGATCTCCGCCGCCATCCTGCTCGCCGTCAAGGCGGTGCCCGTATGGGACCCGACATCATCCTCGACGCCCGTATCCAGACACCGCTGAGGGACTTCACCCTGGACGTGGCCCTCGTGGCCCGCCCCGGGGAGGTGCTTGCACTGGCGGGGCCATCGGGGGCGGGCAAGTCGTCGTTTCTGCTGGCCATCGCCGGGCTGCTCACCCCGGACGATGGGCGCATCGCCGTCGGAGGCACCACATGGTTCGATCCCCGGGCCCGGGTGAACCTCGCGCCGGAGCGGCGCTCGGTGGGCCTGGTGTTCCAGGAGTACGCGCTCTTCCCCCACATGAGCGTCCAGGCGAACGTGGCATTCGGCGGGTCGGGCCGCGCGCACGAGATGATCGCGCGCATGGGGATCGCGCACCTGGCGCGGGCGCGGCCCGGCGACCTGTCGGGCGGCGAGCGCCAGCGGGTGGCCCTGGCCCGGGCGCTCGCACGCGAACCGGTCGTCGTCCTCCTCGACGAGCCCTTCGCCGCCCTCGACCCGGTGACCCGCACCGAGGTCCGCGGCGAGGTCGCCGCGGTGCTGGCCGGGGTCGGGGTCCCGGTGGTGATGGTGACCCACGACCTGGCCGACGCGGCCGCCCTCGGCGCACGCATCGCCGTGCTCGAGCAGGGCCGCGTGCTGCAGGAGGCGGGGCACGCAGACCTGATGGCACGCCCGGCGAGCGCGTCGGTGGCACGACTGGTGGGGGCGAACCTCCTGGCGGGTACCGCCCGGCCCGGACCCTCCGGCCTCACGGAGGTGGTGCTCGACGTCGGCGGCGTGGTGCTGTCCGGCGAGCCGGGCTCCGGCCGGGTCGGGGTGGTCGTGGACCCGTGGGAGGTGGTGGTGGCCCGCTCACGCCCCGGGGGCTCGGGGCTCAACGCGATCGCCGGGACGGTGCGCTCGCTCGCACCCGTGGGCAACCGCATGCGGGTCGCGGTGGGCCCGGTGACGGCCGACATCACGCGCCTTTCGGCCGAGCGCCTCGCACTCCGCGAGGGCGACGCCGTGGAGGTGGTGTTCAAAGCGCTCGCGACGCGCCTGGTGCCGCTCGGTTAGGCCCCCTCCGCCCACTCGGTGCCACCGTCGGCGAAGCGCTGTTCCTTCCAGATGGGCACCCGGGACTTGAGCTGGTCCACCATCCACTCGCAGGCGGCAATGGCCGCACCATCCGTGGAGGAGGAGGCGGCGGCGGCAACCGAGGGCTCACCCACCCCCACGCGACCGGTGCGGTGCACCATCACGCACCGGGCACCGAAGGCCGCCGCCGCCTCGGTGCAGATCGCGCGCATCTCCCGTTCCGCGAGGTCGGGGTAGGCCTCGTAGTCGAGGGCGACGACCTCGCGGATTCGCGGATCGTCCCGCACCGTGCCGGTGAACAGGGCGCGCCCGGGAAGCGCCGGATCGCCGTCCACCAGCCGGAGGATTCCCGCCGGGTCGAGGGGGGCGGGGTCGAGCCAGGCGGTGCGCGCGGCGGATGTCACGGGTCGCAGGCTAGCCCCGCGTGCGCGGGCCGGGGGATCATCATCGGTGGTGGCGGGGCGTGATGTCCCTATCGGACAGGTTCTTCCGTGTTCTGATGGAATAACCTCCCTGCGGGGCGTACCGTGAGCGGCATGGCATCGGTCGCACCCGCCACGATCCCGTCCCGGGGGGCCCTGCGGCAGTTGGCAACCGATCCCGTGGTGGTGGCCTGGGAGGTGACGCGTGCCTGCGGGTACCGGTGCGTGCACTGCCGGGCCGATGCCATGCCGCGCCCGGCACCGGGTGAGCTCAACCCCGATGAGGCGCAGGCACTGGTGGAAGGGCTCGGTGGTTTCTCCGGCACGACGCTGGTGCTGACGGGCGGCGACCCCCTGCTGCGGCGCGATCTTGTGCCCATCGTGCGCGCAGGACGTGACGTCGGTCTGGGGGTCGCCCTCACGCCCAGTGCCACGCCCCGGGTGACCCCGGAGCGACTGGACGAACTGGCCGCCGCCGGGGTGGACCGGATCGCCATCTCGATTGACGGTGCCGACGCCGCCGCCCACGACCGGATGCGCGGTATGCCGGGCTCGTTCGAGCGCTCACTGCGCATCCTCGGGCATGCGCGTGCGGCCGGCCTGCGGACCCAGGTGAACACCACCGTCACCCGGCACTCGGCGGGGCACCTCGACCGGCTCGCGCGCCTCGTCGCCGGGACGGGCGCGGAGATGTGGAGCGTGTTCTTCCTCGTGCCGGTCGGACGGGCTCCGGCCCAGGACATGCTCGACGCCGACGGGCATGAGGCGGCGCTCCGACGACTGGCGGAGATCTCGGATGACGTGCCGTTCCGCCTCAAGGTCACCGAGGCCCCGGCCTACCGGCGCGTGCTCATCCAGACCGGACGCACCGACCGCATGCCGCCCGCCGTCAACGGCGGACGCGGCTTCATGTTCATCTCGCATGACGGCCTGATCAGCCCCAGCGGATTCCTGCCCGTCATCGCGGGGAGCGTGCGCCGGGATGACCCGGTGCACGTGTACCGCACGGCGGCGGTGTTCCGCGAGGTGCGCGACACCGCGCGGCTCAAGGGCAGGTGCGGGGCATGCGAGTTCCGTTCGGTCTGCGGTGGGAGCCGGGCCCGCGCGTACGCCATCACCGGCGACCTGATGGCCGAGGACCCGACCTGCGCCTACCAGCCCATGGGGAGGACCCCGTGCTGAATGTGACATCCCTCCTGGGCAGTCCGAGCACGTCGGACTGGCTGCGCTACGGCACCGGCCCGGCCCCGCCAGGGCCGCGCCCGACCGGTCCGGTGGTGGTGTGGAACTGCACGCGCACCTGCAATCTGGCCTGCCAGCACTGCTACTCGGACTCGCACCCCGTGAAGTACGACCAGCTGGACGGCGACGAGGCGCGCGCGATGATCGCCGACATCGCGGGGATGGGATCGCCCGCCATGCTCTTCTCGGGTGGCGAGCCCCTGATCCGCCGTGACCTGCTCGCCCTCATCGCCGAGGCGCGGTCGCATGGGCTGAATGTGACGCTCTCGAGCAACGGGACTCTCATCAACGACGCGGTGGCACGCGACCTCGCGGGGCTCGGGGTCCGCTACGTGGGGGTGAGCCTCGACGGCATCGGCGAGGTGCACGACCACTTCCGCGGCCGGCGGGGCGCCTTCACGAAGGCGCTTGCCGGCATCCGCGCGCTCAAGGGGGCGGGCGTACGCGTGGGCGTACGCATCACGCTCTCGCCGTCCTCCATCGCCGCGCTCGACGACCTGTTCGACCTCGTCGCAGCAGAGGGCATCGACCGTGTGTGCTGCTACCACATGGTGCCGGCCGGACGGGGGCACGCGCATGCGCTGCTGCCCGCCGCCGAGTCGCGTCGCGCGGTGGAGCGGGTTTTCGACCGGGCCGAGGCGTGGGTGGCCGAGGGCCGTCCCATCGAGGTACTGACCGTGGACAACTACGCCGACGGACCGGCCCTCGTGATGCGCCTGGCGCAGACCGACCCCGAGCGGGCGCGCCGGGCGGCGCGCTCCCTCGAGTGGAACGGCGGCCAGCGCGGGGCCGGAGGCCGTCGGCTGGCGGCCATCGACTGGGAGGGCACCGTGCGCCCCGATCAGTTCTGGGGAGGGGCGCCGCTCGGATCCGTGCGTCAGGAGCCACTCTCGGTCATCTGGGAGCGCGCGACACCGCTTCTTGACGCGCTGCGCGGTCGGTCGGACTCCCTGGACGGGCGGTGTGCCACCTGCCGGTTCCGCGGCATGTGCGGCGGGGGCCTGACCTCGCGGGTTCTGGCGTGCGGGCTGCCGATGCACGCACCCGATCCGGGATGTCACCTGGCGGACACCGAACTGACGGGCGACGCGACGTGGAACTGACCTCCGGTGCGGGACGGGGGGGCGCGATGGATCGCCGTGCCGACGCCATCGAAGGGGGGGCGCGGTGGACCTGACGCTCGTCGTGATGGAGGGGGATGAGACCGGGCAGGAACTGCTCGGGCAGGCGCTCCGGGTGCTGGCGCCCGACGTGACCGGGGTGGACCTGCGCCTCGCGTTCCACGACCTCTCCCTGCCCGCCCGGCGTGCGACCCGGAACGGGGTCGTGGACGAGGCGGCGCGGGCACTGATGCGGCACCGCTTCG
This sequence comes from Actinomycetota bacterium, assembly GCA_005792725.1. Classification (GTDB taxonomy): domain Bacteria; phylum Actinomycetota; class Thermoleophilia; order Miltoncostaeales; family Miltoncostaeaceae; genus SYFI01. The sequence goes on along the minus strand of SXQZ01000014.1, from coordinate 11,444 downwards.
GCATCAAGGCCGCCACGATCACGCCCGAGGGGGCGGACGATGTGGGCAGCCCCAACGCGATCCTGCGCGCCGCCACGGGTGGCACGGTGATCGTGCGGACCGGTCGGCGGCTGCCCGGGGTCAACCCGGTCGGCGCGGTGCACGCGCCCATCTCCGTGGTGCGCATGGCCGTTGATGACGCCTACGGAGCACGGGAGTGGCGAACGGGCGAGGGAATGGGCGAGGTGGCCCACCGCGAGGAGCGCATCACACGCCGGGTGTGCCGGGCGGTCGCCGAGTTCTCATTCCTGCAGGCGGCGCGCATGCGCGCAACGGTGATCGGCGGGCCCAAGTGGACCGTCTCCCCGGTGTACGAGGGGATGCTCAAGGAGGAACTGGACGCGGCGGGCGGGCGGCACCCGGACATCCCGTACCGCCCCACGCTCATCGACGCCCTGTACGCCGTGCTGGTGGGGCACAGCGGTGACGCTCTCGTCGTGCCCTCGCTCAACCGCGACGGCGACCTGCTGTCCGACATGGTGCTGCAGCTCTTCGGCACGGTGGCCGGCGCCGAGTCGCTCCTGCTGGCATTCGACGAGTCGTTCTCGCCGTCGGTGGTGATGGCGGAGGCGCCCCACGGCACGGCCCCCACCCTCGCGGGCAAGGACGTCGCAAACCCTCTGGCCATGATCCTCGCCGGGGCCGCCGTTCTGGGCCACATGCCCGGGACCGATCCGGCGAATGCATCGCGGGCCATCTACGAGGGTGCGCTGGAGGCCATCGCCGACGGGGTGCGCACCCCCGATCTCGGGGGCGATGCCTCCACGACCTCATTCACCGACGAGGTGATCCGCCGCGTACGCTCGAAACTCGATGTCTGGGACTCCCTCGGCGATACGGTGACCGTTGGCGCGTGAGCCGCACCTCGATGAGCACGGCGCGGCGCGCATGGTGGACGTCGGTGGCAAGCCCGACCAGCGCCGCCGGGCCACGGCCCGGGCGGTCGTACGGCTGGGGGCCCCCGCCATGGATGCCCTCGCCACGGGGCGCCTCGCAAAGGGCGACGCCCTGGCCGTTGCGCGCATCGCGGCGATCCAGGCGGCCAAGCGCACGCCCGAGCTCATCCCCCTCTGCCACCCCCTTCGGGTTGACCACGCATCCGTCGACGTGGCGGTGGACCCCGTGAGCGCCACCGTGACGGTCACGGCCACGGTGGGGACGACTGGCCGCACCGGCGTGGAGATGGAGGCCCTCACGGCCGCGACCATCGGAGCACTGGCCATCTACGACATGGTGAAGGGGCAGGAGGGCCCGGCGCCGGTGATCGAGCAGGTGGTGCTGGTCGGGAAGACCGTGGACGGCGAGCACCGTGGCCCGGATTAGGTGACCGACCCGGGGCGGGCGCGCGGGAACGGGCCGCTGCGGGCCGTCCCGTGCGTAGCCACGGCCCGTCATTGACAACGCGCTTTTCGGTGTTCCCGCGCCCCCCTGGGCGCCGGGTCCATCCTGGCCCATAGAGTGGCCGGGATGGACCCGGCGCCCAGGGGGGAGTCATGAGGTACCTCACCATCGCCGCAGTGATCGCGACCGCCGCGGCCGTTGGCGGCGCAGGGACCGCGTCGGCCGACATGGCCTGGGTGTCCACAGCCGGCAACCACACCCGGGCCAACCTCCCGATCATGGTGGCGGACGACAACGGATCGGGTGCGCGGAAGGTGGCCACCGGCTCGTTCGCCGTCATCTCGCCCGACGGGAACCGGCTGGCGTTCCAGGTGTCGTCGCGGTTCGTCACGGGCACCCGCGTGCTCGATGTGGCCAGCGGGGTCGTCGTGCCCGCGGCGGCGGGATGCATGCCGTGGACCATCACGTGGTCGCCGGATTCGTCGCGGTTCACCTGCAGCACCCAGACCGCGAACCGCAAGGGCTACGTCACCGGCGAGGGCCTCTCGCGGGTGGACGTGCCCGCCTCCCTCGCAGGCGTCACGACGCTGCCGCTGGCCACCCTCATCCCCGCGCGGGGCAACGGGTTCCAGACCGTCCCGGCCCCGTCCTTCTCCCCGGACGGCACGTCGCTCGCGTACGCATGGGCCAGATGGAACCGGCCCGCGGCGACCTACTCCGCGCCCCTCGCCGGCATCGCGACGCGCACGCGCCTCTTCCCCGCAATGTCGTCGGGCCCGGTGTGGGGACCGGCCGGCACGATCGCCGTCACCCGCGAGACGAACGTGCGCGTACGCATCGGGGGCAGCCCGCCATTCACCTTCCCGCGCAGCCAGGTCTGGCTCGTCAACCCCGACGGAAGCGGGGCGCGGAGGCTGACGTCATACCGCGCATCCGGACTAGTGGGCGGCCCGTACGCCTTCGCCTGGTCGGCGGACGGCACGCGCATCCTCGGCGGCATCGGCGGCGAGGACTACTGGCGCATCGCGGTCATCGACCCGGTCACGGGCGGGGTCACGGTGCTGCTGCCGGGACTGGACACGAACCCCGTGGGCCTGTCGCACGACGGGCTCACCATCGCGTTCCAGCCGGCCACCGAGACCAACACGGCGCCACTGAGGCTCATGGGGATCGACGGCACGGGGGTGCGCACCCTCGTGAGGAGCGTCTTCGTTCCCTCGTTCACGGCCGACTGGCAGCCGTGATACCGGCGGGGGCGGCGGGCCGCACCCGGGCGTAGGGTCGCGGCACGTTCCCCGCGCTCAGATCACGATGACGGGAGCAGGCATGCAGACGCTCGAGGAGATCACCGCCGCCCTGCAGCAAAAGGTCGGCGTGCCCATTGAGCACTACGGCTTCTTCATGACCAAGGGGTCGTTCAGCAAGGCGCCGGCGGGTGCGATCGGCGATGTCGGCAAGATCGTCGGTGGGATCCTCCGCAAGAAGAAGGGCGGCGACCTGACCGGCGTCAGCGCGGGGAGGTCGGCGATGGGCATGGACAACCACCAGACCGCGCTCGTACTGGCCGCGGGGAACCTCTACGCCGTGGACATGACCACCAGCATGGGCGGCGACCGCGATTTCGGGGATGTGCTCGGCATCTGGCCGGCCGACGAGATCGTGGTGGAGGGCACACGCAAGGGCAGGGGCACGGTGCAGGGCTACGAGACCGTGCAACTCAATCTCGACATCACGCATCCGCCCAGCGGACAGGGTGGCAAGCTCGAGACCATGGGCTACGAGGGCATGGGCGACCCCAGCGTCCTCTTCTACGAGGTCATCACCGCACTGGGCTGAGTCACCCGGCGGCCTCGGCCGCCTTCACCGCGACCCGGATGGCGACGGTGAACTCCTTCGCCGCCGTGCGCTCGCGGGCGTCAACCGGGACCTCGAAGGCGAAGCCTGGCCCCGCCACTACCAGCACCACGACGCCGCGTGCGACCCGCTGCCGCAGTGACCAGTCGGTCTGGTCCGTGGTGAGAATGGTGCGCATCGCCTCCGCGAGGCCGGCCGCCGTGACCTCATGGTCCGTCGTGCTCTCGTCACGCACCATCACACGGACGCCCACGAGCGGCGCGTCGAGGTCGCCGTGCGTGAGCCGGCCGGCGGCGATGGACACACCGTGGAACTCCGTGGGCAGCGGCGCCGGGGCGCGCGTGCCCATCAGCCCGGGGCCGCGTCGGCGAGGAACGCATCCACGTGGCGGCTGAAGGCGGGCGCGAACTGGAACAGGAACGCGTGCGCGCCCCCCGGGAACACCGCGCGGCGCGCGTTGGGGATGGCCCGGGCCAGGATGGCGTCGTTCGCCCGCGGGGTCAGCACATCGAGCGTCCCGCCCGCCACCAGCACGGGGACGCCGAGCGCCCGCAACTGGCGCAGGTTGGCGGGCGAGGCCATCCACCGCCCCTCCGCCATCACCTGCGCCTGGAAGGCGCGACCGGTCACGCGGAAGTCATCGGGGATCTCGCCCGATTCGGATGCCGTGTCGAGGCGACGCAGGAACGCGTGGCCCGCTGCCCTGCCCGCTGCCGTCCGGGGGTAGAGCACGCCCATGACGGCGGCATCGGTGCGCTCGGGGTCGTCATCCACCGCCCGGGCCCATTCGGGGCCGAGCACGACCGTGGGCCCCCCCGCGTTGGTGCCGGCCAGCACCACTCCCCCCACGCGACCCGGATGCCGGACGGCCATCCGCTGCGCGACGAAGCCCCCGAGCGACCAGCCGAGCACATCCGCCCGGGCCACCCCGATGGCCGTGAGCAGGGCGGCCCCGTCGTCGGCCATGCGATCCACCGTGAGTCCCCCGAGCCCGCGGGCGGACGACAGGCCGAAGCCCCGGTAGTCCCAGATGATCAGCCGATGCCGACGGGACAGCAGCCGCAGCAGGGCGGGATCCCACTCGGCCATGGTGGATTCGCTGCCCATGTTCATGAGCAGCGGCAGGCCGGAGCCACGCTCGTACCAGGCGATCGTCGCGCCGTCGGGCAGGGTGGCGCGTTGCACCTGGGCCGTGAAGGCGGTGGCACCCGCGGGCAGGGCGAGGGCGGCAAGGGCCCCGGCGAGCGCGACGCGCCTCATGCGTCACCGGTGGCAATGGGCAACCCGGGGCGGTTGCTCCACGCCGACCACGACCCGGGGAACAGCCGCCCACGCCCGAGCCCGGCGTGCTCCATCACGAGCAGCGTGTGGCAGGCGTTGACACCCGACCCACAGTAGGCGATCGTGCCATCGGCCCCGTCAACCCCGGCCGCTGCGAACTGCGTGCGCAGGGCCATGGTCGGCAGCAGCCGCCCGCCCTCCAGGTGACCCGCGCACGGCACGCTGACCGCCCCGGGGATGTGACCGGCCCGCGGATCCACCGGCTCGGCGTCGCCCCGGTAGCGCTCCGGCGCGCGGGCATCGATGACCACGGTGCCGCGGTCGGCGGCCTGCGCGATCGTGGCGATGGCACCGGGCGGCCATGGCGTAGCCGTGAACGATGCCGGGGCGGGCCGCACGCCGGTGCCCGGCTCGAGCGGTCCGTCCCAAGCGGCCAGCCCGCCATCAAGCACCGCGGCGTCGTGTCCGATCGCACGCAGCATCCACACGAGTCGCGCGGCGTAGATGCCGCCGGCATCGTCATACGCCACCACTGCGGTGCCGTCACCGATACCGAGGTCCCCCATGGCCGCCGCGAACACCTCGGCCCGGGGCAGCGGGTGGCGGCCCTCGGCGGGCGTGGTGATGCCGGCGAGATCACGGTCGAGGTCCACGAAGATGGCGCCCGGGATGTGCCCCTGTGCGTATGCGTCGCGCCCAGACGGGCCGCTGAGGTACCACCGTACATCGGCGATGACGACGTCGGGGAACGCCCGCAGCCGTGCGGCGTCAATGAATGGCGGCAGCACCCGCCTACCGCCGGGCGCTGCTGTGGCGGGCGGGCGCCTCGGCCGGACCGTAGACGGGCGGCACCTCCCGCCCCGAGATGGTGGAGTACCCGGGCCACTCGCCGGGTGACCCCCGGCGCTCACCCGGCGCTCTCACGGGACGACGGTTCGCCATGCGTGATTGATAGCCGATCCCGGCGATAGCGTCGCGTCCGTGCCGCGCGTGGTCGCCCATCTGGACCTCGACGCCTTCTTCGCCGCCGTCGAGGTGCTCGAGGATCCCTCGCTGGAGGGCCGTCCCGTGGTGGTGGGAGGCGACCCGGACGGCCGTGGCGTGGTGTCCACGGCGTCGTACGCCGCGCGCCGCTTCGGCATCCACTCCGCCATGCCGGCCGCGGAGGCACGGCGGCGCTGCCCCGGGGCCATCTTCCTCCCGCCCGACATGGACCGTTACCGGCACCACTCACGGGCGGTGTGGGACGTCGTGCGCGGAATCGTGCCGGTGATCGAGCAGGTGGGGATCGACGAGGGCTACCTGGACCTGTACCGCCAGGTGTGGACCGCCGGCGGTGCCCACCGGTTCCTCGCCCGGCTGCAGGCGACGGTGCGGCGCGAGACGGGGCTCGATGCGTCGTTCGGGTGCGGGTCGTGCAAGACGGTCGCCAAGATCGCATCGGATGCCGACAAGCCCCGTGGCCTCGTCGTGGTACCCGCCGGGAAGGAGGCCCCGTTCCTCGCATCGCGGCCCCTTCGCGCACTCCCCGGAATCGGCCCGGTGACCGGGGAGCGGCTCTCCCAGGCGGGCCTCGTCACCATCGGCGACCTCGCCGCCCTCGACGACGCGCTGCTCCTCGCGGTCCTGCCGACGGACCACGGCCGCGAGTTGCGCGACCGGGCACGGGGCCTCGACCCGCGCGAGGTGAACGCCCGATCGAGCCCGGCCGTCTCGATCGGGCACGAGCGCACGTTCCCGCACGACGTGGACGACCCGTCGGTGCTGGCCGAGCACGCCGACCGGCTTGCCGCCCTGGTCACCGACCGCCTCCGACGCGACGGGCGCGGTGCCGGCACGGTCACGGTGAAGCTGCGGTACCCCGACTTCACCATCCGATCGCGGGCGGCATCCACCGATCTCGCCACCGACGACGAGGCCGAGATCATCCGGCTGGCCGGCCTTGCGCTGCGGCGCGCACTCGCCGACCGGCCGCCGCCCGTGCGCCTGCTGGGGGTCAGCGTGACCCGGCTCGTTCCGAGCGCGCAGCTCCGGCTGCCCACACGATGAGACCCCCCGGGGCCCGGGAGTTGGCCGGTATCTGGCACCGGCACGGGGGACCGGAGTGCCCCTGCCCGCGGGCGGGGGTGATACTGGGGAACCGGCGTGTGGGCGTCGCGGCGATCATCATGTAGCGTCACCGCAGACCCCGACTCGGGCCCATCGAGGAGTCACGATGAGACGCTCTGCTTGGACAGCCGCGGCGATCGCCGCGGCCATTGCAATCCCCGCCGTGGCGCAGGGTGCCACCGTGTCGGGGACCATCAAGGGCGGGCGGGGGATGTCCGTGACGGCCATCGGCCTCAACGGGACCGCCACGACGGCCAAGGTCAAGGCGAATGGCACCTTCCGCCTCAAGGTGCCGGCGGCCCGTGCGAAGAACGCCACGCTGCACCTCATCACGGCGACCGGCGCCTACGCCGGACCCATCGTGATCGCGCGCAAGAAGTCCACGGGCTACGTGCGGATCACCACCAAGACGACGTCACTCGGCACCATCACGAGGAAGACCGGCTTCGCCCTCGTGACATCGGCACCGAAGGGCTCCTACGCGACCGCGGGCTCGGTGAAGGTCAACGCCAAGACCGGCAAGCCCCTCGGGGCCGGAAAGCTCGGTCTCATCAGGACGGCCTCGTCCGCATCACGTGAGATGTCCCGCGAGATGCAGGGCGGTGGCGGTGGCGGAGGCGGAGGCGGTGGCGGAGGCGGAGGCGGTGGCGGAGGTGCCGGCGGCGGAGGTGCCGGCGGCGGAGGTGCCGGCGGCGGAGGTGCCGGCGGCGGAGGTGCCGGCGGTGGAGGTGCCGGTGGGGGTGGTGGCGCCGGGGACAACCCGACCGACCCGTGCGGCGGTGCGGTCGGTGGCGACTGCGACCGGGACGGCCTGCCCAACTCGCTCGACGTCGACGACAACGGCAACCTCACGATCGACTTCACCGACGCGGCGTCGGTGGCGACGACGGCGAAGCTGCTCACCTACAGCAGTGTGGCCCCCCGCATCAGCGACACGCTCAACGCCAGCACCGGGGCCACGCGCGAGCAGATCAACCAGTTCCTCGGAAGCTCCGGCGCCACCGGTCCGGGTGGCCTGCACCTGACCTTCTTCTTCGGCACCGGGGCCATCCTCGGACCCGGGACCTCCGGCACCCCGCTCGATTCGGTATGGGTGGAGTGCGGCACCGGGGCGGCGTGGTGCGCCCCCGGAAGCCCGACGGCGATCGTCGGTGGCCGCAGCGAGTACCCGTTCGTCCTGCCGGGTGCCACGTCGGCCCCATGGTTCACGTTCGGCGGTTCCACATGCACGGTGCGCGGCGCCGCGTGCACGGCGGCGTCATCGTCCGCCCCGTTCAACGGGTTCTCGAAGGCACCGCAGGACGGCGGGCCGGTCGGCTCGGAGCTCTGGACCGCCTTCACCCAGCCGACCTCCAGCGACACGCTGAGCCAGGTGAACGCGGACACCGTGCTCAACCTCAACTACCGCACGGCACCGGGCGGGGCCGTGAGCACCAAGCCCATCGGCATCAGCCCGTACTTCGTGACCACGCCCGCCATCACGCAGGTGGTCGCCGCGCAGACATCCGCACTCACCTATCCGTACGCCGCGGATGGGCCGGGCACGAACAACACCACCGCCTTCCCGATCGGCGCCGACGGCACCTTGGGACTGACGTTCGTGCGGCCCCAGCGGCTGGCCCTCCCGGGCGAGTCGGGCGCATTCTTCGATGTCGGCGGTCTGCACTACGGGCTGTCGATCGACGGCTTCTTTGCCACCCCGAGCTCCGGACAGCAGACCCCGAGCCAGGAGTCCGGGTGCGTGCTGTCCGGCCTCTCAGGTCTCACCCCGACGCCGGCGCCCACGGACCCGCAGGACGCCTTCGCGCGCATCGTGCCTACGACCGACGCAACGCTGGTTGACCAGCCCATCGCCACGCCGCCGGGCACGCTGGGGTTCAGCGCGGACATGAGGGCGTGCGTGCAGAGCGCCTTCGGGGTCGCGCCGGCCTCCGGGGCGGTGGCGAACGTGACGCTGCAGGCACTCGGCGCACCGCTCTCGAACGGCGCGAACCGCACCGGCGTCTCGTTCACGGTCAGGTTCTAAGGCGGATCACGCGCCCGCCGCGGCGGGCGGCCTCCCCTGCCCCCGCCGCGGCGTGGGCAGGGGCCTCATGGGATCCGTCTCGCCGGTGACCCGTCGGGTGTCCGCACCGAGGGCACGTGGGTGGCGATGCCGGCCAGAGGGTCATCCGACGCATGCCGGCCTCCGCCACCGGGGTCCCGCGCGGCGATCCCCTCAGGCGACGGCCAGATAGCGCGACCACGCCTCCGGGCGCCGCGGGGCGGCGACGTCCACGAACACGTCCGCGCGGGGCGGGCGGGGCTTCCGGCGCGGGTACATCTGGACCTCGTGGCAGAGCGAGTTGCCCTTGCGCGCATTGCAGGGCGCGCAGGAGGTGACCACGTTCACCCATGACGAGTCGCCACCGCGGCTGCGCGGCACCACGTGGTCGACGGTCAGCTTCGAGCGGCTGCCGCAGTACTGGCACTCGAAGCCGTCACGGGCGAAGAGGGCACGGCGGCTCATGCGCCGGGCCTCGTACCGGGGCACCTTCACCCGGTAGACCAGACGGATGACGTGGGGGGCGGGGAAATCGCGCACGACGCCACGGATCGCGCGGGGGGCGTGCTCGAGGATCTCGGCCTTCTCCTTGAGCAGCAGCACGACGGCGCGCCTCATCGAGCACACGTTGATGGGCTCGTACGACGCGTTGAGGACCAGTACGTGCTGCGGGACCACCCCCTTCCGGGGCGGAATATAGCCCGACGTCGAGGGGTTACGCGGGTTCCTGCGCCCGCGGGTAACAGCCGAGGGCCGTGACGTGGGCGATCCCACCCTCCTCGATGGCGGTGAGCGCCGCCTGCAGCGGCAGGTCGCGGTGGCGGTTTCCCTCGGCGTCGATGAAGAACACGTACCGCCCGAGTCCGGTGCGTGCCGGTCGGCTCTCGAGGCGGGTGAGGTTGATGGCCCGCAGCGCGAACTCCTGGAGGATCGACAGGAGCGCCCCCGGCCGGTCCGCGGCGATGCCGCAGATGATCGACGTGGTCCAGGGCCCCGGCCCACCCGCCGGACCCTCCTCGCGTCCGACGATCGCGAAGCGCGTGCGGTTGTCGGGGGCGTCCATGATGTCCTCGGCCAGGATCTCGCCACCGTAGATGTCCGCGGCCCGGCGGTTGCCGACCGCCGCGATGCCGTGGTCCGCCGCCACCGCGATGCGCACGGCGTCGGCCGTCGACAGCGCCGGGTCCACGGACACGCCGCTGAGGCGCGCGCGCAGCCAGCGGCCGCACTGGGCCGTGGCGTGCGGGTGGCTGATCACCTGCGTCACACCGTCCAGCGACGACCCCGGTGCCCCGATGAGATGGTGATGGATCGGGTGGATGACCTCGCCGCGGATGACGATCCGCCCCTCATGCGCGATGAGCTGGTCGAGGGTCTGGGTCACACCGCCCTCGATGGCATTCTCGATCGGTACCAGGGCCTCCCGCACCTCACCGGATGCCACCGCATCGAAGCACGCCTCGATGCGGGGATACGGGCGCTCGCGCGATGCCTGATCCGCGCCGATCCACGCGATCAGGGCCTCCTCCGAGAAGGTGCCCTGAGGGCCCAGATAGCCAATGGTCCCGCTCACGCGACCCGCCCGACGAGCCCGCGGTGGCCCGTGGCCGGTGCCCGGACACCGGATGACCCGTCGGCGCGGGTGCCTCGCCGGACGGCGGCCATCCCTAGAAGACGATCTTGACGGGGTACTCGGCCCGGTTGTTGTCGGTCCGCTCCTCGTCGGGCACCGGTACGACCTCGACCTTCAGCACCGAGGCCTCACCGAAGGTGGGGCTCTTGGGGCCTGGCAGGGTCACCGACTGCTGCTCGCCCGCGGCAATGGAGGCGATCTCCTTCTCCACCGTCTGGGCATCGCCCGGGGATGCATCGCTCGCGAAGGTCACACGCACGATGACGTTGCTCTCGGTGAAGTTCCCGGCGTTCTCCACGGTCACCTGCCACTGGAGGGTGTCGGAGGCCTGGATCTCGGTGTCGGCCCCGGCCTGTAACTCCACACCCTGCGGCTGGGCCTGCACCGACGCGATGCCGGTTCCGTGGAGCCCGCCCGTTCCGTCGGTGGTGCCGTCGGTGGTGCCCGTGCGCTGGAGCGCCGGGATGAGTTGCCCGGCACCGGTGGGCGACGCCTGATCGGCGCGTACGCCCGACAGGAAGAACTGCCGGTCCGGCACCTGGACACCGGTGATGTCCGCGTCGGTCAGCGCGCGCTTGGATGGTCCGACGAACGAATCCTGATAGATCACGTCGCTGGCGAGGAACCTCTGCATGGCGCTCGCGAGGGTCGCTGACGAATACGCACGGTTCTTCGAGTCGATCACCGACGGCAGCGAATCGGCCAGCGCCTTGAGGCCGGTCACCCGGTACTGCAGGGCCGTGATGAGGCTCTGGTTGGGGGCGCCCAGCGAATCCGGTGGCGAGAGCGCCTCGGCCTGACCCACCAGCGCCTCGGCCTTGGTCCCGAGATCGCGCACCTGCACCTGCAGTTCCGGGGCCTTCGCCCCATCCTTGTTCTGCAGGATCTCCTGCAGCAGGTCCGACTCCTTGCCCGACGCCGTCACGATGGTGGTGACGTCGCTCATGTACGACGCATAGGACCCCTCGAGCTGGCTGCGCTGGCATCCGCGGACGATCAGCACCAGCACGACGATGAGGACGATGACGCCACCCACGGCCAGGGCGATGCGGGCGGCCGGCGACTGCAGGGCGCCCGGGCCCCCCGACCCGCGCCATCCCGGGGAGCGGCGGCGTCCGCCGCCCGATCCGCGTCCGCCGCCCG
>SXQZ01000150.1 GCA_005792725.1 Actinomycetota bacterium | reverse complement strand
GCGATGTCCTCCAGGTTGATCCCGCCGAACGCCGGCGCGATGGCCTCGCACACGGCGATCAGCTCCTGCGCGTCATGGGTATCAACGCAGATGGCGTACGAGTCGACGTCGGCGAACTCCTTGAAGAGCAGCGCCTTGCCCTCCATCACGGGCATGCCCGCCGCCTGCCCGATGTCGCCCAGGCCCAGGAACGCCGTGCCGTTGGTGCTCACCGCGACCATGTTGCGCTTGAGCGTGTAATCGAAGGCCGCATCGGGATCGTCGGCGATACGGCGCGCCACCGAGGCGACACCCGGCATGTAGGCCACGCTGAGGTCCTCACGCGTGGCCAGGGGCGCGCGGGCCACCATCTCGATCTTGCCGCCGTGGTGCAGGCGGAACGTACGGTCCTCGGCCGAGGTGACCGTCACGCCGTCAAGCGCGGCCACGGCGGCGACCACCTCGTCCTCGTTCTCGACGCTGGTGGCGTCCACCACGACCTCCCGCACCACCCGGCGGTGGTCGGCCTCGAGGACCTCCATCGAGGAGATGGATGCGCCCCGGTCGCTGATCGCCCGTGCAACGTCCGCGGCCAGCCCCGGTCGGCCGGTCTCGAGCTCGAGCCGGAGCGTGACGCTGAACTGGGCGCTGGGCGTGACTGCCACGAGGTCCTCCACGTAGACGAAGGGCGAGAGGATACCCGCCCCATGCTGATTCACCCCGGGGGTACGCCATCCCTCCCGGATACACTCGCCGGGTGGGCACGGAGGCAATGAATCCCGATGGGGAGATCCTCCTCATCGACGGCTACAGCCTGGCCTTCCGGGCGTTCTTCGCGCTGCCCGAGAGCATCACCCGCGCGGACGGGATGCCGACCAACGCTTTGTACGGCCTGGCCGCGATGACGATCAAGGTCATCGAGGAGGAGCGCCCGTCCCGGGTGATCGTGGCGTGGGACCCTCCCGGCCCCACCTTCCGCGATGAGGTGTACCCGGCGTACAAGGCCGGCCGCCGCGAGACGCCGGATGCATTCCGGGTGCAGTCCCCCCACTTCCGCCCGCTGATGGAGGCATTCGGAGCGGTGAACGTCGAGACCCCGGGCTTCGAGGCCGATGACGTCATCGGGACCCTTGCGCGGCGCGCGTCCGATGCGGGGCACCGGGTGACGATCCTGACCGGGGACCGCGATGCCCTGCAGCTGGTGGACGGCAACGTCAGCGTGCTCGCCACGGGCCGGGGGGTCACCGACACCACGCGGTATGACCCGGCCAAGGTCGAGGAGCGCTACGGCGTCCCGCCGGCCGCCATGCCCGACCTTCGTGGGATGATCGGCGACGCGAGTGACAACCTCCCGGGCGTCCCGGGGATCGGCGAGAAGACCGCGGCGCTGCTGATGGCCCGGTACGGATCCCTGGATGCGGTGCTCGCCCACGCCGACGAGCAGACGCCAAAGCGGCGTGAGAACCTCACCGAGTTCGCCGGCCTGGCCCGCATGTGCCGGGACCTCTCGGTCATCGCCGTGGACGCCCCCGTGGACCTCGACCCGCTCGCCGTTCCCCTCATCACCCGGGACGCGGACCGGCGTGAGGCCCTCACGCAGGCGTTCCGGGAGTTCGGGTTCCGCACGCTCGTCCGGCGCGTGGCGGATCTGGCGGGGGAGGCCGATCGGGGGCAGGCGGAGGGGCGGCAGGGGGAGGCGGATGGGGGCCGGGGGGGTCCCGTACTCGACGTCCTCGCGGACGCCCCGGAGGCCATCGCGCTGGCACTGGCGGGCGGCGACCCGTCTGCCATCGGGCTCAGCGGCGACGCACTGGCGGTGGTTACCGGCAGTGGCCCCGCCCGGGCGATGGATCTGGCCCCGGGGGCCGATGCGGCCATCGGCGCGGTGCTCGCGGCCGCGCCGTGGTCGGCGCATGACGCCAAGGCAATCCTCCGGCGCGGTCGCCTCGACGGTCCCCTGCCGGTGCACGACACCATGATCGCGGCCTACCTCCTCGACCCGCGGCGACCGGGGTACCCGCTGCACGAGATCGCCGAGGACGAGGGCGTGTCCGTCCGCGCGCAGGGCGCCGGCGAGGATGCCTGCGCCGCCGCGGCCTCCGCGGCCGCCGTCGGCGCCCTGCGGACCCGGCAGGAGGTGCGAATGGCGCAACGGGGGCTTGGCCCCCTCTTCCACGACATCGAGATGCCGCTGATCGGTGTGCTCGTCGCGATGGAGAACGTGGGTGTGGCCGTCGACGGGCAGCGGCTCGGGGAGATGCGGGTACGCATGCGCGCCGAGATCGCGTCGCTCACCGAGCGCATCCACGGGCTTGCCGGGGGACCGTTCACCATCGACTCACCCAAGCAACTCGGCGAGGTGCTGTTCGAGCGCCTCGCCCTGCCCGCCGGTCGCAAGGGCAAGACCGGATACTCGACTGACCGCCGGGTGCTGCAGGGTCTCGCGGATCGGCATGCGATCGTGCCGCTCATCCTCCGGTACCGCGAGCTCGTAAAGCTCGAGAGCACGTACCTGGCCGCGCTGCCGGGACTCGTGGACCCGGACGACGCCCGGATCCACACGACCTTCAACCAGACGGTCGCCGAGACCGGGCGCCTGTCATCGGTGAACCCCAACCTCCAGAACATCCCCGTGCGCACCGAGGCGGGCCGTGAGATCCGCGATGCCTTCGTCGCGGGGGAGGGGAAGGTGCTGATGAGCTTCGACTACTCACAGGTCGAACTGCGCATCCTCGCCCACTGTTCCGGCGACCCGGGCCTGCGCGCCGCCTTCGCGGAGGGCCGGGATGTCCACTCCGCCACCGCGGCCGAGGTCTTCGGCGTGCCGATCGCGGGGATGAGCCGCGAGGTGCGGGATCGTGCCAAGGCCGTGAACTTCGGGATCATCTACGGCATCTCCGACTTCGGCCTGTCCGAGCAACTCGGGATCTCCCGCGCCGACGCCCGGCAGTACATCGACGCCTACCTCGCCCGCTACCCGCGGGTGGCGGCGTTCGTCGAGTCCACCATCGCGACGGCGACGGAGGATGGCGACGTCACCACCCTCCTGGGCCGCCGCCGCGCCATTCCCGAACTCACCGCGCGCACCCAGCAGCAGCGCCGCCTTGGCGAGCGCCTCGCCGTCAACACGGTCATCCAGGGCTCGGCGGCGGACATCATCAAGATCGCGATGATCCGCGCTCACCGGGCCCTCGCCGAGTCGGGGACCGGCGCGCGGCTGGTCCTGCAGATCCACGACGAATTGCTCGTGGAGTGCCCCCCCGGCGTTGTGGACGACGTCCGGCGCCTCGTGGTCGGGGCCATGGCAACGGCGTACGACCTCGATCCACCGCTCGTGGTGGATGTGGGCGTGGGCCCCACGTGGCTGCAGGCCAAGGCGTGACCTGGGACCCGCCGCCCCCGGAGCCCGGGCTGGACCCCCACCGGGTGCTCCAGGTTCATCCGGAGGCCCGCCCCGAGGTGGTCGAGGCCGCGTTCGGCGTGCTCCGCGAGATGGCGTGTGCGGACGAGCACGGCGGGGCGCGCAACCTCGCGCGTCTCACGTGGGCCCGCCGGGTGCTGCTCGGGCCATGAATTGGCCTATGATGCCCGCTTCCGCCACATCGACGGGGCGATGGCACCCGTGCCCGCGCCCCACCAGCAAGGACAATCAACCGACATGAGCAGCGCTTCCGACGTGACCATCATCGACCTCGAAACCCCCGTCTTTACCCTCGACGGCCCCGAGTACATCGAGGTGGATGGCCAGCAGGTCCCCAACTACGACATCACGATCCCCGTCTTCGGCGAGGGGGATGTCGTGAGCGGTCGCGTCGTGCGTATCGACAAGGACGAGGTGCTGGTCGACATCGGCTACAAGAGCGAGGGTGTCATCCCGCTCTCGGAGCTGTCGATCCGCAAGTCGGTGAATGTCTCCGATGAGGTCCAGCTGGGCGAGATGATTGACGCCCTGGTGATGCAGAAGGAGGACCAGGACGGCCGCCTCATCCTCTCGAAGAAGCGGGCCCGTTTCGAGAAGGCATGGAAGCGGATCGAGGCGGCCTCCGCGGCGGGGGACACGGTGGAG
>SXQZ01000013.1 GCA_005792725.1 Actinomycetota bacterium | reverse complement strand
GGGGGGTAGCCGGGCGCGGCCCGGTCCGCCCCGGGCGGGCGGCCCCGGGCGCGTACTAGGGTCGGGGATGCACCCGACCGTGCGCGCGACCGGACTTGGATCCGAGCCGTCTGTCGTGACCAGGGTGACGGAGTCGGGGCCGCACATCGCGAGGTCCCGCCTGTCGCCCGACCTGTTGAAGAGCAGGTTCGGATCACGCCCCGGAGCGGCACGGTGGGGGGCGTGAACACCCCCGCCCGGGTGCGGCATGGACCGTCAGCACCCCGCCAGTGAGGCGGGGCGCCCGATCCAGGGGGCCTCAGCACGGGAGACATTGCGCTTTCGTGCACGAATAGTCAAGGAAATGTGAGGACGCCGGTTCCCGTGGAACCCGCGTTCCGCGATAGCGTCGCGTCATGCCGCCGTATCCACCTGAGGCAATGAGGCACCTCGCCGCACCCGTCGGCGCCGGCGGCCTGCCCGCCCCCGAGGCCCGGGGCGAGGCGGGGGCGGCCTCATGCGGGGACGTGGCGGTCATCGAGATCGCGGTCCGCGACGGGCGCGTGGCGGGCGCCGGATTCCGGGTGCACGGATGCGGTGCCACCACCGCGGCGGCGTCGGCAGCATGCGAGGCATTGCGTGGGGCCATGCTGGACGATGCCCTGCGGGTGTCCACGGCATCCCTCGACCGAGCGCTGGGCGGGCTCGGTCCCGCGCGGCGTCATGGCGTCGAGGTGGTGGCGGATGCGGTGGCGGCCGCCCTCGAGCAGTGGCACGGGCCCCGGCTCGGGCAGCCCGGTACCGCGCCCAGCGACGGGCGCGTGGCGGTGGCGATGAGCGGCGGGGTGGACAGCGCCGTGGCGGCGCTGCTGCTGGCCGAGCAGGGTCTCGATGTGGTCGGCGTGACCATGCGGCTGTGGCACGACCCCGGGGCGGACCGGGCCGAGCGGTCGTGCTGCGCCCCGGAGACCGTACGGCTCGCCCGTGACACATGCGCCGCCCTCGGCGTGCCGCACCTCACCATCGACGCGTCCGACCGGTTCCGGCGCGAAGTGGTGGAGGCGTTCGCACGGGGATACGCCGAGGGCCGCACGCCCAACCCGTGCATCACGTGCAACGGCGAGGTGCGCTTCCGGATCCTCTCCGAGGCGGCGGCGCTTCTGGGCGCGGGGCGTCTGGCCACCGGTCACTACGCCCGGGTGACCCCCGGCGACGCCCTGCTGGGCTGCGCCGCCGACGCCGCGAAGGACCAGTCCTACATGCTCGCCCGCCTGGACCGGCACACACTCGCCCGGCTGGAGTTGCCGCTCGGCGACCTCACGAAGAGCGAGGTGCGCGCCATCGCCGCCGACCGGGGGCTGCCCGCGGCCGATGCGGTGGAGAGCCAGGACGTCTGCTTCGTGGGCACGGGGGGCTACGGGCCCTTCCTGGAGCGCCACTCCGGACTCGCCCCGCGCCCCGGGCCGATCGTGGACCAGGAGGGGACGGTGGTGGGCACGCATGACGGATTCTGGCGGTACACCGTGGGGCAGCGCCGTGGGCTCGGCGTGGCCGCGGGCGAGCCGCAGTACGTGCTGGCCACGGACGCGGACCGCAACGAGGTGGTGGTGGGGCCACGGCCGGCGCTCGCCCGGCAGCGCATCGAACTGGCGGACGTCGTGGTCCACGAGGCGCCGGGGCGCGCAGTGGACGTGCGAATCCGGCATCATGGGCGCCCCCTCCGGGGGCACCTGCTCATCACGGGCGATGCCACCGGGGAGGTGGTGCTCGAGGACGCCGCCGAGGCCGTTGCCCCGGGGCAGACCGCGGCCCTCTACGACGAGGGGCGTCTCGTCGCCGCAGGGACCATCGTCCGCGCGCATGCCGGACGGCACACCACGGAGGACTGAATGACCTGGTCGGACGTCGCCAGCCTCGCGCTGGCCATCTTCCTCGTCCTGGTGGGGGTGGGGCTGTTCTACCTCCTGTACCGCCTGGGCGGGCTCTTCGGCCGGCTCGACACATCGGTGGCCGAGATCACGGATGAGACCGTGCCGATCCTCACCCGGGTGCAGGTCACCGTGGATGAGGTCAACGCGCAACTCGGCCACGTGGACGAGATCATGACCACGGCGGTCAGTGCCACCAAGAGCGCCGAGCAGGCCGCGAGCACCGTGAGCCGGGCGGTGACGGCCCCGGCCCGTGCGCTGAGCGGGATGACCGCGTCGGCGGGCGAGGCCCTGCGGTCATTCACCTCCCGTCGGGCCGCGGGACGCCCCGACGCCACGGCCCCGCCGAAGCACGAGAGTCCGTACTAGTGCGTCTCCGGACCCCTGTGGTCCTGGTGGCAGGCGCGGTCGCGTGGCTGACCATGCGCGAACCGAACCCCGTGAAGTGGCCCGCCCTGGTGCTCCGTGACGCCGCGGGGCTGCTGGCGGACGCCCGCGAGGCCCTCGTGGACGGCACCCGGGCGGGTACGCGTGCCGAGCGGGCATTCGACGCCGATATGGCCGAGGCCCGTTCCCGCGCCCACCGCGGGTAGCACGGTCGGCGTACCCACGGGCCATCCGCTCACGGCCCGTTCCCGCGCGCGCCGCGGGTCGCGCGGTACATTGCCCGGCGTGACGACCGCCGAGATCCGGGAGGGGTTCCTCCGCTACTTCGAGCGCGAGGGGCATCTGCGGATTCCCTCGGCGTCGCTCGTCCCGTTCGAGGACGATCCGTCCGTGCTGCTGACCATCGCTGGGATGCAGCCGCTGAAGTCGTATTTCCTGGGGCACTCACGCCCGCCGGCCCCGCGCATGACCAGCGCGCAGAAGTGCTTCCGCACCCTCGACATCGATCAGGTGGGCCGCACGGGCCGCCACCTGACGTTCTTCGAGATGCTCGGGAACTTCTCGATCGGGGACTACTTCAAAGACGACGCCATCCGGTTCGGGTTCGAGTTGTCCACCGAGGTTCTGGGCTTCGACCCCGCGCAGATCTGGATCACCGTGTTCGAGGGCATGGAGGGCGTACCCGCCGACGACGAGGCGGTGGACCGGTGGGTGGCCCTGGGAATCCCACCCGACCGCATTCAGCGCCTCGGCGAGGCCGACAACTTCTGGAAGGCGGGACCCACCGGCCCGTGCGGACCCAACACCGAGCTGTACCTCGACCGCGGCCCGGCATTCGGCCCCGAGGGCGGCCCCGTCACGGGCACGGACCGGTTCCTGGAGTTCTGGAACCTGGTGTTC
>SXQZ01000002.1 GCA_005792725.1 Actinomycetota bacterium | reverse complement strand
TCGAGGAACAGGTTCACCACGGTGCGCCCGCGCAGGGTCGGGACCTTCTTGATGTCCCGGTCCATCACGGAGCCGAAACGGCCCGCCGTGCCGAGGATGCGCCCGACGTCGTCGGGCGTGAGGTCCGCGATACCCAGGAGCGACCGGCGCCCGCTCATGCCGCCTCCTCCAGGACGACCTCATCGCAGCCGTCGATCTCGGACAGGCGCACCGCGACGCGCTGGTCACGGCTGGTCGGCAGGTTGCGCCCCACGTAGTCGGGCCGGATCGGGAGTTCCCGGTGCCCGCGATCCACCAGCACCGCGAGTTCCACCTTCGGGGGGCGTCCGTAGTCGAACACGGCGTCGATCGCAGCCCGGATCGTGCGCCCGGTGAACAGCACGTCGTCCACGAGGATGACCGCGTGCCGACCGATATCGAAGTCGAGGATCGTCTCCCCGACCACGGGCACCACGCCGCGCCGGCCGCCGCCGACCCCGACGTCGTCACGGTACAGCGCGATGTCCACCGACCCGACGGCGGGAGCGGAGCCGGAGAACTCCTCGATGAGACCGCGCAGGCGCGCTGCCAGCGGCACGCCACGGGTGTGCAGGCCGACCAGGGCGAGGGCCGACGGATCGGGGTGGTGCTCAACGATCTCGTGAGCGATGCGCGCCACGGTGCGCCGACACTGGTCGGCGTCGATCAGGACCTTCCCCATCCCTGCGTCTCCTTCCCGGCCTCACGGGACCGGTCTTAAAGGCGTACCGGCGCCACCGTAGCACGCGCCCCCGCGCGCCCCCGGCCCTGCACGCCGGAGGGCCTCAGCCCGAGGCGGCGCCCTCACCCTCACGGGGGCGCCGGCCGAGCCGCTCCTGCACCGGGATGAGGCGCGCGGCCCCGCGCTCGCGGAAGGGGATCTCCACCTGGTCGAAGTCGCGCGGCACGATAACGCCGGGGAACTCGTGCTCCGCCTCCCGGAGGGCGTCGCGGGGCTGTACCCGGGATGACACATGGGTGAGCGCGAGCATGCCCGCCCCGGCGCGCGCGGCGACGGATGCGGCCTCGCGGGCCGTCGAGTGGCGGGTCGCGCGCGCCCGGTCGGCGTCCTCGTCGAGGAACGTCGCCTCGTGCACGAGCAGGTCGGCCCCGGCGGCGGCATCCTCCGTGCCCCGGCAGGGCCGGGTGTCCCCCGAGAACACCACCACCCGGCCCGCCCGTGCCCGGCCCATCACCTGGCCGGGCGTCACGACGACGCCGTCGGGCGTCGTCACATCCCCGCCCCGCTGCAGCACCCCGAAGTCCGGGCCCGGGCGGACGCCCAGAGACCGCGCGGCGTCCACGTCGAACGTCCCGGGGCGGTCGTCCTCCACGAGGGCGTACCCCAGCGAGCGCACGCCGTGGTCGGTATGGAACGCCCGGATCACCGCTCCATCATCGTGCAGTACATCGCCGGGGCCGGACTCCTGGACCTCGAGGTGGAACGGCAGGCGCCCGATGAGGGGTTGCAGGATGTCGATCAGGCCGAGCAGGCCCCCGGGGCCGATCAGCAGGAGAGGCTCCTCCCGGCCGCGGAGCGCGAATGTCTTGACGATCCCGGGCAGGCCCAGGAAGTGATCACCGTGCAGGTGCGTGATCAGAATGACGTCGAGGTCCACGAGCCCCACGCCCGAGCGCAGCAGCTGGCGCTGGGTGCCCTCCCCGCAGTCCACCAGCCACCGCCGGCCCCCACGGCTGATGAGGGTCGCGGCCGTGCCGCGCGCGGCGGTGGGCACCGACGCGGAGGTGCCGATGAAGGTGATGGCCAAGTCCACGCGCCGACTCTAGCGGCGGCGGCTGCCGACCCCGCGCGAGGTTCCGCGACGACCGCTGTGATGCCATCTGCGCCCGCCGGGCAGGCCCCGCCGCGGGTCTGGTCCACATCGCCAGGACGGGGCGCGCCTGCTGGTCATTCCCATCGGCGCGTCGGGGATCCGGTCGGGCAACCATCTCGCTGCCAACCCGACGGAACCGCCCATGTGGGTTCGACGCCCACGGGTCATGGAGCCGTGCGCAGGCGCCGGTGTCTAGACTGCGCCCGCGAGCGCGCGTAGCTCAGTGGATAGAGCACTGGCCTCCGGAGCCAGGGGTCGCAGGTTCGAATCCTGCCGCGCGTGCTTCCGGGGCGACCCCGCGGGGAGCCGGGGGCTTCAGCCCTTCGCCGGCGGGAAGGGACTCGCGGACGCCGTTCCGAGGGCGATGGTGCCGAGCATCGCCGGCGGCTTCAGCACGGTCACCACGACGATGACCTGCCCCTCGGGAGCAGAGGCGTAGTGCTGCATGCCCGTGGGCTCGTACAGGCCGTGACCGGCCTCGATCACCGCGCGGTGACCGGCCTAACCTTGCGGGCCGACCGGCCGGAACGGGGAACCGTCTCGTGCGCGGTGCCCGTGACGACCGAGTAGTGCAGACGCCCCTGGATGACCCAGCCCACCTGAGTGCCCGGGTGGTAGTGCCGGTCCAGGGTGTTGCCCCGGGGGATGGTCACCTTGTACATTGCGAGCCCGGTCGCCCCGGCCGCCGGCCCGTCGGACACATCGAGCTGCTGCGCACCACTGGTGGGGATCCCGTAGGCCGCCGCGGCAAGGACTACGCAGACCAGGCCGGCAGGGACGGCCGGGGCGAAGCGACGACACCTCATGGGCGTGACCGTACCGCCATCGCCCACCCCACTGCGCCCCGGGGGGCGCAGTGGCACCCGGCCTCGCCCCTGTGCCCAGAGCGTGGGGTATTATCCTCATTTCCGCTCCCATAGTCGAAGGAGGCACCCCATGCGTCTTCCGCTTGCCGTTGCGTGCACCACCACCGCTATCGCGCTCGCCGGGGCGCTGCCCGCGGCGGGTGCCCCGACGACCTCGGGCACCATCGGGACCGGGGGGCGCACCTGCGTCCTGGCGGCCGGGGCCGACTGCCACGGGGTGGCGCACAGATGGACGCTCTCCCATCACGGGAACCTCAACCGCATCAACCTGCGCCACGCGAAGCTGGCCGGGGCCGACCTCAAGGGGGTGCGGCTGCAGGGGGCTGATCTTCGCAACACCGACCTGCGCGGGGCTGACCTGCGCTTTGCTGACGTGCGCGGGGCACGCCTGCGCCATGCGAACCTAAGGGGGGCCAATCTCTCCCACGCGAAGTTGAGCCGGCTCCCGGGCGGGCGGAAGGTAGCCCACGGGGGGCAGGCGGCGACGGGGTACACGCCAGGGCCATCCTGCGACCCAAACTGCCAAGGTGCCGACCTGAGCGGCGCAAACCTGTCGGTCGTGAACCTCACCGGGGCAAACCTGACCGGGGCAAACCTGACCGGGGCAAACCTGTCGTGGTCGGTGCTCACCTCGGCGAACCTGACCAACGCAAACCTGACCGAGGCGTACATGGCCGCGGCGTATCTGGCCGGGGCAAACCTGACCGGGGCGAACCTGACCTTGGCGGTGGTCTCAGACGCGGTCCTCACCGGGGCAAACCTGACCGGGGCGAACCTGACCTTTGCGAACCTCGCCTTATCGAACCTGACCGGGGCGAACCTGAGTGGGGTCCTGTGGTGGCTGACCGTCTGCCCGGATTCAACGCCGACCAACCCAACATGGGGCGGCCCTGGGGCGTGCCCGGTGACGGGCCCCTTCAGGGGCGCCTGACCCGAAGCAGATCCGGCCTTGCGGGTCGACGTCATCACCGCCACCCTCGCGGCGATCGGCGCCCTTGAGCAGGATGCCCACGTTGCACCCGGGGTGACGACGCCCGAAGGCCGACTGCCACGGGGTCGCCCACCGGTGGCGGCTCTCCCACCACGGAAACCTTAACGGCATCAACCTGCGCGACGCAGCGCTGCCCGGGGCCGACCTCGCAAGGGTACGGCTGCAGGGGGCCGACCTTCCGAACATCGACCTGCGAGGGGCCGACATGCGGTTCGCCGACCTGCGTGGGGCACGCCTGCGGTACGACGGGCGCCACGTGCCCGGATGGCACCCCAGGCACCCGGCGCTGCTCGGGCATCGCCGAGGCCGGCCCCGCCCCATATCAAGGAGGTGGGAGGAAGATCGGCGATCTCTGGCAGACGGTGGGCTACCATGCGAGCGTGAGTGAGCCCCGATGGAGCGTGCCCCTGCCCGAGGGCGCCGAGCCCCCCTTTCAGGCGTGGGTGAACGGCCGGTCGATGGAGGAGGGCACCGACTTCATGGTGGAGGGGCGCTGGCTGCGGTTCCGCGCCCCCTTGACGCCGAAGGCCCGTCGCCGGGGCACAGGTCGGCGGATGCTGCTGGTCGCCGGCGTCGGCGTGTACGGCGACCAGACGGCCGACGTCGTGGACCTGCGCTACCACGCGGGCGGTCGCGTGCAGCACGCGACCGAACTGCCCATCATCCCGCCGCAGGCCGACACCGGCGGCGGCTGACCGCCTGACCCACCGCCCACGCTGCCGAGTGCGGGAGGCACATGCAACCACGGCGGTACCTGCCGTGGGTAGCCCGGCGGCTGCGGCCGCGGCAGCACGCGGGGCAACGTTCCACCGGTGCGGCAGCCCGCACCCCGGCCCCGTGCCTACGACCGGAGCGCGTCCTGCAGGTCGCGGCGCCACTCCTGCGTCGCAGCGAACCCCGGGGGCGGGGGGCCGGGCACGCGCTGGTCGGCCACGAGAGCCTCGACGATCACCCCGCCCATCGTGAAGGACGCCAGACGCGGGGGCAGATGATCGGGGCGCGGCGCACCGATGCCTGCGCAGAGGTGGTGGACCAACCCGACCTGCGTCGGTGGGTCGTGCTCGGATACCGCGTACCGGCCCGGCGGGGCGTCGGCGGCGCTCGCAAGGGCGGCGGCGGCGTCGCGCGCGCCCACGAGGGCGATGTGATTCCCGCCGGACCCGACGATGCGTACGCGCCGCATCAGAAGCCCGCGGGCCACGTCACGCAGGAACCCGGCCGGGCCGTAGGGCCAGGGCATGCGGACCGCCCGGGTACGGTCGCCCGCGAGCGCATCCTCCGCCGCCAGCGCCGGGGATGAGATCTGCAGGGGGCCGTCCGCGTCACCGATCCACAGGGATGCCGTCACAACGTCGGCCCCGGCGTCAATGGCCCCCCGGAGATTCCGGGCGCCCTCGGCGGCCTCACGCGCGAGGTGCGTGATCTGGCGACCGCGCACCGGCGGCTCCAGCTGCGGGAGCCCGGCGTGGACGATGACCCCGGCGTCGGCCGCCGCCTGCTGCCAGGGACCCGGGGCGGCGAGGTCGCCGCGGATGACCGACACCCCGCGCTCACGGAGCGCCCGGGCCGTGCCGTCGTCCGCCGGCACCAGAGCCGTGACCGCCACGCCACGTGCCAGCAGGAGGTCAACGAGGGGGGCACCGACCAGGCCGGTTCCCGCCGTGACGAACGCGGTCGGCGTGGCGGTCAGCCGCCGGCCACGGCGGGGAGGATGGTGACCTCCTGGCCGTCGGCCACCTGGGTATCAATGCCCTGCTCGAACCGCACGTCCTGCCCGGCCACGAAGACGTTGACGAACCGGCGCAATGCCCCGTCCTGAGTGACGCGGTCCTTGAAGCCGGGGTGTGCCGACTCGAGTTGGTCGATGATGGCGCCAACGGTGCCGGGATTGCACTCGACGGTGCCCGCGCCGCCGGTGAGCGGGCGCAGCGGCGACGGGATTCGGACGGTGACGCTCATCGGGAGATCTCCAGGGTCGTGGTGTCGGCGATCGCGGCCTCGAAGTCCGCGACCGTGGGCCGGATGGTCACGGGCTCGACGCGCTCGGCCACGGCGTCGAGCGTCTTGAGCCCGTCACCGGTGATGTAGACGACCACCCGCTCATCCGGCCCGATCTCGCCGCGCTCGGCGAGGCGCCGCAGCACGGCGGTGGTCACTCCGCCGGCGGTCTCGGTGAAGATGCCCGTCGTCTCGGCGAGCAGCGCGATGCCATCGGTGATCTCGTCCTCCGTCACCGCCTCGATGGACCCGTTGGTGCCGCGCGCGACGTCGAGCGCGAAGAGCCCGTCCGCGGGGTTTCCGATGGCGAGGCTCTTGGCGATGGTGTCGGGACGGACCGGGGCGACGAAGTCGAGGCCCGCCTCGTACGCTGCCGCCACGGGTCCGCAGCCCCGGGCCTGAGCCCCGGTCATCACGGGCACGCACCCCTCGACGAGCCCGAGGTCGAGCAGCTCGCCGAACCCCCGGTGGATCTTGGTGTAGAGCGACCCCGAGGCGATGGGCACCACGCAGCGATCGGGGAGCGTCCACCCGAGCTGCTCGGCGGTCTCATAGGCGAGCGTCTTCGAGCCCTCGCTGTAGTACGGGCGGACGTTCACGTTCACGAATGCCCACGGACGGTCCGCCGCGAGTTCCATGCAGAGGCGGTTCACATCGTCATAGGTGCCATCCACCGCGATGAGGGTGCACCCGTAGATACCCGTCGCGATGATCTTCTGGGGCTCGAGGTCAGCCGGCACGAACACGTACGCACGCATCCCGGCGGCGGCGGCATGCGCCGCGACCGACTGGGCAAGGTTGCCGGTGGACGCGCACGCGACCACCTCATACCCGAGTTCACGCGCCTTCTGGAGCGCGACGCTCACGACGCGGTCCTTGAAGGAGTGCGTGGGGTTCGCGGTGTCGTTCTTCACCCATACCTCGCCGAGGCCCAGGCGTCCGGCGAGGCGCGGGGCCCTCACGAGCGGGGTCATCCCCACCGGCAACCCCGCCGTGGGATCATCGGGGGCGCAGGGCAGCAGATCGGCGTACCGCCAGATGGACGCCGGGCCCGCCTCAATCGACTCGCGGGTCACCCGGCGCGCGAGTTCGTCCCGGTCGTACACCACCTCGAGCGGCCCGAAGCAGAACTCGCAGGCGTACGACGCCCCGAGCGGCAGCTCCTCGCCGCATTCCTTACATCGCAGGCCCCGTGCGCCGGTGGCCCGCCTGCCGATCGTCTCCATCCTCGTCCTCCTCTCGTCGCCGGGAGTCCGAGGGCCGCATCGTCTCCGACGCGTGCGCCCTGTGCATCTCCCAGGCACGAATGCCTGCAGGAATTGGCACCTGGCGCTGATGCGCTGGTTGCCGCGGCTTCAAAGGGCCATGTCCCTCCACCGCTCTTGATGCGTCAAGCGAACGGGACCCTAGCGGAGGGGTTGGCGGCCCGTCAATGCCCCCGCCGCCGCCGCACGCCCGGCGCTGAAACATCCGCGGCCCGCCGTCCGCACGCCGTCGTTACCATTGACACGACCAGATGACCGATCCCACGCCCGAGACGCCCCGCGAGGGCGACCCCGACGCGCCGCCGCCACGGCGGTTCCCGTTCCTGCGCAAGCGGTCCTCCCCTGACGCCCCCGCACCGGACCCCGGGGAGGACGGGGACCGGACCCGCCCGGGCGTCCTTCGGCGCCGCCGCCGGGCGCTGCTGGGCACCTACGAGCAGGGGATCTTCGACGTCGGCGGGCTCGCGATGGAGTTGCACGGGCGCGGGCTCCTGTCCGAGGACGTCCTGTCCCGCCGCGCGGCCGAGGTGTCCGATGTCCGGGCGCAACTCGACGACCTCGGGGCCCGCCTCGACGCGATCCGCGATGCCCGCCGGAAGCGGCGCCACGATGGCCGTGGCGCCACGGTCGCGTGCCCCGGCTGCACGACCCGCTCCCGGGCGACGGCCAACTTCTGCGCCGCATGCGGAATGCCCCTGCACCTCGCGGGACCCGAGGCCGCGGAGACCGGGGGCGGCGTGTCCGAGCAGGTCACCTCGGTGATCATCGCCGAGCAGGTGACCTCGGTGATCATCGAGGAACAGGTCACGTCCGTGATCATCCCGGCCCCGGGCGATTCCCCGGCGTCCACGGTCACCCCGCCGCCCGGCGGGGACGCCCGCTGATGCCGGAGAGCCCCTACCCGGGACCGCCGCCGCCCCACCCCGCACCCCCGGGC
>SXQZ01000149.1 GCA_005792725.1 Actinomycetota bacterium | reverse complement strand
CGTAGCCGAGCAGTTGCGCATCGCCGACGGTCAGGTGCTGTCGCGCACCGGGCGCATCGAGGCCAACGGGCATGCGATCGAGTGCCGCGTGAACGCCGAGGACCCGGCGTTCGGCTTCCGCCCCGCCGCCGGCCGCCTGGGCCTCTTCCAGCTGGCAGCGGGACCCGGCGTCCGCGTGGACACCTTCTGCCGCACGGGCGGGTCCGTGCCGCCGTTCTACGACTCGCTCATCGCCAAGCTCTGCGTGTGGGCGCCGGACCGCCCGCGCGCGGTGGCCCGGATGCAGCGTGCGCTCGCGGAGAGCGTGGTGGAGGGCGTGCCCACCACCCTGCCGCTGCTCCGGGAGATCGCGCGGGACGAGGTGTTCGGCACGGGCCGCTATACCACGGCCTTCCTCACCGAGCGCGCGGATGCCCTGCCGTCGCTCGGTGGCGGCCAGTGATGGGCGAGATCTCGCGCCGCCAAGCCCGTCGGCAGGCCGTGATCCTGCTCTACCAGCGTGACGTCACGGGACTACCGGTCCCCGAACTGGTCGAGAATGCCCTGCGCGCCGGTGAGCACGCCGACGATCCGTTCACAATGTCGCTCGTGGACGGCGTGCAGGCGGATCGCGGCCCCATCGATGATGCGATCACCGCGGCGGCTACGGGATGGACCGCCGAGCGCATCGCCCCTCTCGAGCGCAACATCCTGCGCGTTGCCATACGCGAGATCGCGGTGGGCGAGGTGCCGGTGCCCGTGGCCATCGACGAGGCCGTCGAGATGGCCAAAAAGTGGTGCGGTGCCGAGGCCCCGGGGTTCGTGAACGGCGTGCTGGGGCGGGTGGCCCGCGATGCCTCGGGCGAGGCCGCATGACCGCGCGAGACGAACTGGAGGGCGCCACCCGGCGGCTGGAGGAGCTGGCACGGCGCATCGCCGACGCGGCGGACCGGCCCGCCGGCGAGGTCGAGGAGCTCGCCCGTCAGGCGTCGGACCTGTCGGCCGCCGTCGTCGAGATCATCCCCCGCGCCATCGCCGAGGCCGAGGCCGAGGCCCGGGGCGACCTCCAGGGGACTCAGGGAACCGGGTAGGCGCACCGCGGGGTCAGGCGGAGGGCGTTCGGCTCCGCGCCGCGTGAACACAGACCCCGCCCCGGACCGTGGCACGGGGGATCGTGGTGTCGCGGGGTGAGCGCCGATTGCGAACGGGCGGATTGACACCCCCATGCGGGCGGCGTGGGGGCCTCCTCGCCGGTCACGCGCCGTACAGCGTCCCCGGCGCGCCCCGGCGGGAGATCGCCAACGCTGCCGGGATCCCCGAGGGGGCGGTCGCGGCCGGCGGGCGACGAGGTCCGCTGCCGGTGGGTGGCGGCAACTGCCCCCCCGTGGGCGACCTGGCGTTCCTGCCACCGGCGATACGGCTGCCCCCGCCGCGGTCGCGGGGCTGCTCATCGCACAACGACCCATCCGGCGCCATGCCCGGAGGCCGGGGTGGACGACCAGTTGGCCGTTAGCATGGCCCGGTGCCCGCTGACCTCGCCGTCCGATACCCGCTGCTTGCGTCCCTCGAGGGGCCAGCCCCCCTCCATGATCTGGATGACGCCCGGCTCGCGGCCCTCGCGGCCGAGATGCGGCAGGCGATCATCCACACCGTCTCGCGTACCGGTGGGCATCTGGGGTCGAGCCTCGGCACCGTGGAGCTCAGCATCGCCCTGCATGCCGAGATGGAGAGCCCCCGGGACCGCATCATCTTGGACGTCGGTCATCAGGCCTACGGACACAAGTTGCTGACCGGTCGGCTGGGTGGCTTCGGCACCCTGCGCCAGCACGAGGGGCTCTCAGGCTTCCTGCGCAGGGAGGAGAGCGAGCACGATGTCATGGGGGCGGGCCACGCCAGCACCAGCATCTCGTACGCCGTGGGTCTGGCCGAGGCGATGCGCGTGGCGGGGCGCCGTGACCGCCGGGTGGTCGCGGTGATCGGCGACGGCGCGATGACCGGGGGTATGGCCTACGAGGCCTTGAACCATGCCGGGCATCTGGGATCGCCCATCACCGTCGTGCTGAACGACAACGGTATGAGCATCTCGCAGAACGTGGGTGCCGTGGCCGGCGCACTCCAGAAGGCGCGCCTCGATCCCATGCTCACCCGGGTGCGCAATGAGATCGAGCGGGGGCTGGGGCTGATCCCCCACGTCCACGATCTGGGCCACTCGCTGTCCATCGCCACCAAGGCCCTGTTCGTGCCCGGGCACCTGTTCGAGGCCCTCGGATTCGCGTATCTGGGACCGATTGACGGCCACGACATCAAGGCCGTGCGCCGCGCCCTGCGCCTGACCGCCGACAGCGCGCGCCCCGTGCTGCTGCACGTGCACACCGACAAGGGCCGCGGCTACGGGCCGGCCGAGGAGGATGGGGAGGCCATGCACGGCTCGGGGCCGTTCGCCGTGGAGAGCGGCCGGGCGGCCCGGGCGCCGTCACCGGGTCCGCCGGCCTTCACCGAGGTGTTCGGCCGGGCGCTGGTTGCGGAGGCCGAGGCCGACCCCAGGGTCATCGGCGTCACGGCCGCCATGCTCAAGGGCACGGGCATGAGCCACATGCTCGCGCGGTTCCCGGCACGCACCTACGACGTGGGCATCGCCGAGCAG
Source organism: Actinomycetota bacterium (assembly GCA_005792725.1). GTDB lineage: Bacteria > Actinomycetota > Thermoleophilia > Miltoncostaeales > Miltoncostaeaceae > SYFI01. The sequence continues at coordinate 4,444 of SXQZ01000149.1, read as the reverse complement.
CACGGGGTCGTGTTCGCGGCGGGGCTCGCGATCGCGGGCTACCGGCCGGTCTGCGCGATCTACTCCACGTTCCTGCAACGTGCCTTCGACCCGATTGTCCACGACGTCGCCCAGCAGGGCCTGCCGGTGGTGTTCGCCATCGACCGCGGTGGTCTGGTGGGGGACGACGGGCCGACCCACCACGGGGTGTTCGACATCGCGTATCTGCGGCCGATCCCGGGGATGGTCCTCATGGCCCCGATGGATGAGGCCGAACTCGTGCACATGCTCCACACGGCCTTGCGCCTCGACGGGCCATCGGCCTTCCGGTATCCGCGCGGCGCAGGAACCGGTACCCCCCTGCCGGACCGCCCTGAGGTGCTCCCGGTCGGGAAGGGCGTGGTCCTGGAGGAGGGATCCCGGGTGGCGTTGGTGGGCTACGGCCACGGCGTGCAGGTGGCCCTCGACGCCGCGGGCATCGTGTCCGAGGCCCTCGGCGTGCGCCCCACCGTGGTGAACGCGCGCTTTGCGAAGCCGCTCGACGTTGCCCTGATGGAAGCCCTGTCGCGCAGCCACGAGGTGATCGTCACCATCGAGGACGGTGCCCTCGATGGCGGGTTCGGCAGCGCGGTGGTCGAGGCGGTCGGCGCGGGTCCCGCGCGCATCGAACGCATCGGTATTCCGGACCGGTTCATCGAGCATGGCCACCGGGACCTGCTGCTCGGCGATGCCGGCGTCACGCCCGCCGCCGTCGCCCGGGCCGCCCTCGCGACGGTGGGGGACCGCGCCGGCCAGTGACGCGGAATGCGGGCGCACGGGTGCGCCGCCCGCGCGTGCCGCAGGGCTAGCATCACCGCCGTGCCCCGGCAGCGACTCGACGTGGCGCTCGTGGAGCGCGGGATGTTCCCCTCCCGGGCCCGGGCCCAGGCGGCCGTGATGGCCGGGCGGGTGCGTGTGGATGGCCGCTCGGATGTGAAGCCGGGGCAGCCCGTTCGCGCGGATGCCGCGTTGGAGGTGGATGACGGCCCCGGGTTCGTGTCGCGCGGCGGCCTGAAACTGGACCACGTCCTCGACGTGCTCGACGTCGACGTCGCCGGTGCCCATGCCATTGACGTCGGGGCGTCCACCGGGGGGTTCACCGACGTCCTGCTGCGGCGCGGCGCCGGCAGCGTGATCGCGGTTGATGTGGGATACGGCCAGATCGCGTGGTCGCTGCGGGAGGACTCCCGTGTGGACGTTCTGGACCGCACGAACGCGCGGTCCCTCGATCCGTCCGCGTTACCCCGCGTTCCGGACGTCGCGGTGATGGATGTGTCGTTCATCTCCTCCGCGGTCGTGTGGCCCGCGGTGGCGCGCTGCCTGCATCCCGCGTACCGTGCTCTCGTCATGGTGAAGCCGCAGTTCGAGGTGGGCAGGGGGAACGTGGGCTCGGGCGGCGTCGTGCGCGACCCGGCGCTGCGACGGGATGCCGTGCTCGGCGTGGCGCACGCCATCGAGGCGTCCGGGGGGCGCATCGCGGGCGCCGCCGACAGCGGAACGCCCGGGCCCAAGGGCAACCGCGAGGTGTTCCTGCTCGCCCACGGCCCCGCCCGCCCGGACCCCGCCGCCGATGTCCCTGCCCTCGTCGCCGCAGCGGTGGGCGGGGAGGTCGCGTGAGCCCCTCGCATTCGCCGATCACCGAGGAGGTCGGCACGCGCGCCGAGCGGGTGCTCATCCTCACGCACGGCGCGCCGGTGGTGACCGAGGGCGTCATGCCCACGCTGCTATCCATCCTGGATGCGCGGGGCGTCGAGGTGTGCGCGACCGCCGAGGAGGGTGCGAAGCACCCCGCCCTCGCCGCACGGTCCCTTATCGAGCCCACGGACCTGCGCCCCGGCGGGGTGGACCTGGTGCTCGTGCTCGGCGGGGATGGCAGCATGCTGCGGGCGCTCTCGCGTGAGGCCACGACCGGAGCCCCGGTTCTGGGGGTCAACTACGGACGCGTGGGGTTCCTCACCAGCGTCGAGCAGTCCGACCTCGAGCACGGCCTCGGGCGGGCGCTCGACGGCGGGTACGTGACGCTGGGCCTGCCGTCGCTCAAGGCCGAGTGGAGCGAGGGCACCCTTCAGGCCGTCAACGACCTCGCGTTCCTGCGCGGCGGCGAGTCGCGGCTGGCCGACCTGTCGTACACCGTGTCCGGGGAGCCCGTGGCCACTGTGCGGTGCGACGGGCTCATCTGCTCGACTCCGGTGGGCTCGACCGCCTACAACCTCGCGGCGGGTGGCCCCACGGTGTCGTGGCGGGCCAAGTGCTTCGTCCTCTCGTTCATCGCGGCTCATCATCTGGATACACGGCCGCTGGTGCTCGCGGCCGACGAGACCCTGACCGTCACGAACTCGGCGATCGTCGGCGACTGCGATGTGCTGGCTGACGGCGTGCGCATCGCCGCGCTGCCCCCCGGTCGCTCCATCACCGTGGGCCTCGGGGGCGAGGAGGTCCACCTCGCGATCTTCCCGGAGTCCTCGTTCTTCCGTCGCTACCGGGAGAAGTTCGGGCGCCCGTGAGTGCGGGGGCGGAGTCGGCGTGATCCGGGAGATCGAGATCCGCGACCTCGTCGTGATCGAACGGGCGCACATCGAACCGGGCCCGGGGCTCACCGCCATCACCGGCGAGACCGGGGCCGGGAAGACGGTGGTGGCCCAGGCCCTGGGCCTGCTGGCCGGCGGGCAGGCCGATCCCCGGGCCGTCCGACCCGGCGCCGGGCACGCCCTCGTCCAGGCCACCATCACCGTGCCGGATGGGTTCTGGGAGGACCTGGATCCGGACGACCCCGCGTTGCAGGTGCGCGAACTCGCCGACGACGCGCACGAGGTGGTCGTGGCGCACCGCGTCCCGGCGGAGGGGCGGGCCCGTGCCCTCGTGGATGGGCAGGTGGCGTCGCGCGAGGGCGTGGCGGCGTTTGTCGGCGCCCTCGTGCGGTTCTCCGGACAGCACGACCACCGGCGCCTCGCGGGGCCGGGGGCCCAGTTGGCCATCCTCGACGCGTTCGCCGGTAGCGATGCCGTGGCACTGGCGCGACGGGTGGCCGGCATGCGCCGCCGCCTCGCCCTTCTGTCGCGACGGATCGAGGAGGCCCGGGACCGGCGCGCGGCGGCGGGGCGTGAGCGCGAGGCCCTCACGGCGCTGGTGGCCGCGGTGGACGAGGTGGCCCCCGACCGGGCAGAGGAGCAGGCGCTCCAGGCCGAGCGTGGCCGGCTCATGCACGCCGGGCGCCTGGCCGAGGCGACGGCCCATGCCCTTGCCCTCCTCGACGGCGATGAGGGCGGGGGTGCCTTGGAGGCCACCGGACGTGCGCTGCGGGTCATCGCCACGGCGGTGGACCTCGACCCGGGCCTCACGGGGGTGCGCGACGACCTCGTCGGCGGCGAGGTCGCGCTGCAGGAGGCCCTCATCGGCCTGCGGCGCTATGCGGATGACCTCGGCGCCGAGCCCGGGCGCCTCGACTGGGTGGAGGGACGGCTCACGCGGTACGACGAGCTGTCCCGGCGGTACGGCCCGGGGGTCGAGGGGGTGCTGTCCCGGGCGGATGAGGCACGGGCCGCCCTGGACGCCCTCGGGGAGGGCGCCGCCGGGGACGAGGTGCTCATCGCCGAACGCGCGGCCCTGCTGGTGGACGCGGTGGACGCCGCCGCCGACCTGCGCCGACGGCGCGCGGAGGCCGCGCCCCGCTTGGCGGAGCGGGTACAGGCCGAGCTCCAGGACCTCGCCATGGCGGGGGCGACCCTGCGGGTGGAGGTGGCGACCGACGACGGGGAGGTGCCACAGGACCGCGTTGCGATGGTCATGCGGGCCAATCCGGGGCTGCCCGAGGCCCCCCTTGCTGAGGCCGCCTCGGGCGGTGAGCTCTCGCGCGTGCTGCTGGCGCTGCACTGCGTCGCCGCGGCCGAGCCCGGTGTGGCATGGGTGTTCGACGAGGTCGATGCGGGTATCGGCGGCGTGACCGCCGGTACCGTGGGCGCGCGTCTGGCGGACATGGCCGTGGGACGTCAGGTCATGGCGATCACGCACCTCCCGCAGGTGGCGGCGGCGGCCGATCGGCACTACCGGCTGGTGAAGGGCACCGCGTCGGACGGCCGTGCAATCACCACCATCGAGGCGGTGGCGGGCGCGGCACTGGTGGACGAGATGTGCCGCATGCTCGGTGCACCGCCGTCGGACGCCGCCGCGCGCGGCCACGCCGAGGAACTGCTGGCGCGCCGTGGCGCGGGGTATGCTGACGTCCCGTACGGCGGTACGGGACGTGGAGGCCCTTCAGGTGAGTGAGCACGGTGAGCGCTACGTCTTTGTGACCGGCGGCGTGGTGTCCGGCCTCGGCAAGGGCATCACGGCGGCGTCGTTGGGAACGCTGCTGAAGGCCCGCGGGTACAAGGTGTCGATGCAGAAGTGCGACCCGTACCTCAACGTGGACCCCGGGACGATGAGCCCG
>SXQZ01000148.1 GCA_005792725.1 Actinomycetota bacterium | reverse complement strand
TTCCGCGGCGCGCTCGATGTCCGGGCCACCCAGATCAGCGAGGCGATGAAGGTGGCCGCGGCCCAGGCGATCGCGGGAGTCATCGCCGACGACGAACTGCACGAGGACTACATCATCCCGTCGTGTTTCAACCCCGACGTCGCGCCCGCCGTCGCCGCCGCGACCCGGCGCGTCGCCATCGAGGAGGGGCTGGCCCGCATCACGCCCGAGGATTGACCGCCGGGGACGTGGCGGAACGGTAGACGCGGCGGACTCAAACTCCGCTCATGGAAACATGGTGAGGGTTCGACTCCCTCCGTCCCCATGCACCGCCGGTCGCCGGGCGTAGCCTCCGCGCTATGAGGGCGATCACCTTCACCGCGCCCGGAGGGCCTGAGGTCCTGCAGATGTCGGAGGTGCCCGATCCCGTCCCCGGGCCCGGTGAGATCGTGGTCCGGGTCCGCGGCACGGCGGTGAACCGGGCCGACCTCCTCCAGCGCCGTGGCCGCTACCCGCCCCCGCCCGGGGTCAGCGAGATCCTCGGGCTCGAAGCGGTGGGTGAGGTCGCCGAGATCCCGGACGGCACCGCCACGCCCCGTCGGGTCGGTGACCGGGTGATGTGCCTCGTCGGAGGAGGCGGCTACGCCGAGTACGTCGCGGTGCCCGCATCGAACACCATCCCGGTACCCGACGGGATGGGCTGGCCGGCGGCGGCAGCGATCCCGGAGGCGTTCATCACCGCGTTCCACGGCCTCGTGCGCCTGGGGCGGCTGGGCCCGGGCGACACGGCGCTGGTCCACTCGATCGCGAGCGGCGTGGGCACGGCGGCCGCGCAGGTGTGCCAGGCGGTCGGCGCGCAGTGCATCGGTACCTCGCGGTCGGCGGCCCGCGCCGGCGCCGGTGCGCCGTGGGGTGCGATCGGCCTTCATGTGTGCGACGGCGACTTCGCCCCCCGGGTGCGCGAGATGACGGGCGGGTACGGCGCCGACGTCATCCTCGACCTCGTGGGCGCCCCCTACCTGGACGGGAACGTGGCCGCGCTGGCCCGGGGGGGCCGCCTGGTGCTCACCGGACTGGTGGGGGGCCGGCGGGCCGCGATCGACCTCGGTGCCCTGCTGCCGCTGCAGGCCACTATCCTGGCGTCCACCCTCCGGGGCCGGACCACGCCGGAGAAGGCGGACGCCATGAGCGAGGTCGCGCAGTGGGCGCTCCCGCGGTTCGCCACGGGTGCTCTCACACCGGTGGTGCACGCCGTCCTTCCCCTCGACTCAGCGGCGGACGCCCACCGCATCGTCGAGGCCGATGCGGCCGTGGGCAAGGTCGTGCTGATCCCCTGACCCGGCCCGGTGCCCTTCGGGCACCCGTGTTACGGTTCGGAGCGGTCCACACCGAGGAGATCCATGAAGACCTTCATCAAGTTGCTCGCCCTCGTCGGAATCGGGATCATCATCTACATGCTCGTGCGGGACCGCCTCGGCGGCGAGGCCGACGAGTTCGTCTTCACCGAGGTCACGCCCGAGGGCGCTGGCGACCCGGGCGAGCCGATCGGCGACCCGGCGGACGCCGCCGCCGACGCGGCCTAGGACGCACCCGGGGGCCCGGTGGGAATCCGCCTCACCGAGGGGCCCGATCCCACCGGGGCCCTCGATCCCGATCTGGCCCATGCCGCGCGGGGGATCGGCCTGGCGGTGGCGGTGCGCCTGCGCGATCTCGCGCCGGCGATCCGTCCGGCCGCGGCGGAGGGCGAGCCCGAGCTCGTGGTTGACGAGATCACGCTTGACCCCCCCGACCCCCTCGACCCGCTCACCCTCATCGTGTGCCTTGCCGCCCATGACGCATACGTGGCCGGACGCGGCCGGGCGGCGGCGGCCAGCCCCGGGGCACTTGCCCTCGCCCGGATCCTGGCGTGGGCGAGCCGGGCCGAGATGCTGGGCCGGGCCCCGCGGATCGTGTGGATCGGGCCGGCGGCACGGCGCCCTGACGACGTCTCCGGGCATCTCGTGTCCGTGACCGTCCGGCTCACGGGCCCCGAGGGACCCGTGAAGGCGACTGCGGTGGCAGTGGTCACGTAGACCCCGGTGGTGCGGGCGGACCCGGCCGCTTACGCGCTACCGGACCCCCGGAGCGCGCCCTCCACCCGCTTCACCATCGCCTGGAAGCGGAGGAACCCCGCGTCGTCGCCCTCCGCCCGGGCGGCCGCCATCCTGCGCTCCAGCGCGCGCTTCTCCACGCGCAGGTAGGCATCCTTGAGCTCCTCCTCGGTGCCACCATCCGCCGCGACGACGCGCAGCGCCGCCTCAAGGGCCGCGAGTCCCTCCGGCCACCCCACCTCACCGGCGATGATGAGCGCGCGCGCGTCCCGGTGGGGCTGGGATCCCAGATGCTCCTCACGCAGGCCCTGGAGCACCGGGCGTCCCGCAGTGGGCATGGCGATGGCGAGGGCGAGCAGCTGGCGTTCCCGCGCCTCGTCGATTGACGGGGCCTCGAGGGCGCCCACCTCCGCCTCCGGCCGGGGCGCCCGCGCGGCACCCCGCGTGCCCTGGGCTCGTCGCGTGAAACGGTCGAAGAGAACCGGAGAGATCCCCAGCGCGGTGACGCGGCGGATTGCCTCATCCTTGTCGGCCGACTCGGGGAACCCCTGCAGGAGGCTGGCGAGTTCGGCGAGCGCGCGATCCTGATCCGCCGGTGACTCGCCCGCGCGCGCGATCCTGCGCTCGACGAGCCACGGCAGCAATGGATCGGCGCTCGCGACGGCGGCGGCCAGAACCGCCCGGCCCGTGGCCCCCGCCGCGAGTTCCCCGGGGTCGGTGCCCGGGGGCAGCCCGACCACGGCGAGCCGTACGGGAACGTCGCGTGCGGCCTCGATCGTGCGCCGGGCGGCGTCCTCGCCCGCCCGGTCAGCGTCGAAACACAGCCGCACCTCGGACGCGACCCGGGCGAGCAATCGCAGCTGGGTCGTCGTGAGGGCCGTCCCCATGCATGCCACCGCTCCCTCGATACCGGCGAGGCGCAGACCCAGGACGTCCGTGTAGCCCTCGCTCACCACGGTGTACCCCGCCCGTGCGGCGGCCTGGCGGGCGAGGTCGAGGCCGAACAGCAGCTCCCGCTTCCGGAAGGCATCACCCTCCGGCGAGTTCACGTACTTCGCCCGCTCCTCGGGGTCCAGGGTGCGCGCGCCGAACCCCTGGACGCGCCCCCGGGCATCGCTGATGGGGAACGTGATGCGGGCGCTGAAGAAGTCGGTCGCCGTCCCCCCGCGGACCCGTGCGAGGCCCGCCTGAACGAGTTGCTCGCGCGAGAAGCCCTCTGCGATGGCCCGGCCGGCCAGCGAGATGCCGCCCGCGGGCGCCCAGCCCACCCGGAAGGTGCGCAACAGGTCCTCCGGGAACCCGCGACCGAGGAGGTACTCACGCGCCGGCGCGGCATCGTCAGCGTTCCAGAGCATGGCCGCGTAGAAGCCGCAGGCCCGGTCGAGCAGTTCGCGCACGCGTGCGCCCTCGAGCCTGCGTGCCTCCTGCTGCGGCGTGGCCACCTCATACCGGAGGTCGACGCCGAACCGGTCGGCCAGTTGCTCCACGGACTCCATGAACGACCCGGCACCCTCACGTTGCTGCATCCACGTGAACGAGTCGCCCGTTGCCCCGCACCCGTAGCAGTAGTAGGTGCGGTTCTCGGGGGGGATGAGGCAGAACGACGGGCTGCGCTCGTCGTGGAATGGGCAGCGGCCCCACCACCGCCCACCGCGCTTGCTGAGTTGCACCTGGCCGCGCACCAGCTCCAGCAGGTCGGCCGTCCGGCGCACCTCATCAATGCTGGCGTCGTCGATGCGCGGCATCAGAGGGGGCCCTCGTGGGGAACGAACAGGTCGCGGTGCACCCGGAGCGCGTAACGGTCGGTCATGCCCGACACATGGTCCGTCACGCGCGTCACGACATCGGGATCCCCCCCGGGCGGAAGGCGGCCGGGATCATCGAGGTACGCCCGCACCAGGGCCTGGACGACGTACCGCGCGCGCGCGGCCTCATCGGCGGCCGGGGAGGCGAGGTAGACCTCGTCGAACATGAACGCCCGGAGGGATCGGAAGGCCTCCCCCACCTCGGCGCTCTGGAGGATCCCGTCCGCATCGGCGGACGTGGTCACGATGTCGGTGACCAGGCAGGTGATCCGCTGCGATGTTGACGCACCGAGGATGCCGATCTCGTGGGAGGGCAGATCCCGCTCGCCGATGATGCGGGCGCGCACCGCGTCGTCGATGTCGTGGTTGACGTACGCGATGCGGTCAACCAGGCGGACGATCTGCCCCTCGAGGGTCGTGGGGGTGCCAGCGCCCGTGTGATGACGGATGCCGTCGCGCACCTCGCGGGTGAGGTTGAGGCCCCGCCCATCGCGCTCGAGCACCTCCACGACCCGCACGCTCTGCTCATTGTGCAGGAACCGGCGCCCGTGCTCCTCGCGCAGCAGGTCGTCCAGCGCATGCTCCCCGGCGTGCCCGAACGGGGCATGCCCGAGGTCGTGTCCCATGGTGATCGCCTCGACGAGGTCCTCATTCAGCCCCATGGCCCGCGCCACGGTGCGACCGATGGATGACACCTCGAGCGTATGGG
>SXQZ01000147.1 GCA_005792725.1 Actinomycetota bacterium | reverse complement strand
GCGCCGCAGGCGCCGGCTGGCGGCGCCGGCCCGCCACCACGCCACCGCGCCCACGGCGATGATCACCGCACCGGTCACGAGCGGGATGGCCCATTCGCTCCACACGTCGGCGTCGGTCTGGCGCTCGAGGGTCACCTCGATGTCGCCCTCTCTCACCACCGCACGCGCCTCGAGCGCACGCACGGGGTCGCTCCAGTAGATGACCTGCCCGCCCCGGCGGACCACCACGCTCGTGCCGGGCAGGTAGCGCTTGGCCGCCGCTACCCCGGCGTAGCCGTCGGTGCGCGCCACGGCGGCGATCTCCTGTCCCTGCTGGCGCAGTTGGGCCACGACCTCCTGCTGGACCCTCGTCCCCACGAACAGGGCCAGCAGCATCTGGGTGCCCATCACCGCCACCACGAGGGCCACCACGGTCGCGAGGGCGATACGGCCCCGGGAGGAGGCCGGGAGCCCGCTCCCCCCGCGGGGCTCCCGCGGGGTGGTACTCACGACCCCGGCGGGTCGAGCCGGTACCCCACGCCACGCACCGCAACCACGGGAAGGTCCTTGCCGAGCTTGCGGCGCAGGTTGGCCATGTGGACGTCCACCGTCTTGCCGCCCACCCCGGACTGGTACCCCCACACCCGCTCGAGGAGCCGCTCACGCGTGAACACCACGTGGGGGTGCGCCGCGAGTTCGGCCAGCAGGTCGAACTCGAGCCGGGTGAGCTCGACCTCATCGCCATCCAGGCGGCACGTGCGGCCGACGCGGTCGAGGTCCACGCGGCCGGCGCGCAGGGGGCCACCCGGATCCGCGGGTCCGCGCACGCGCCGGAGCACGGCCCGCACCCGGGCCACCACCTCGCGCGGTGAGAAGGGCTTGGTCACCTAGTCGTCGGCGCCGATCTCGAGGCCCGTGACCCGGCTCGCCTCGTCATCCCGGGCGGTCAGGATGATGACGGGTACCGAGGGGTGGTCGGCGCGCATGCGGCGGGCGACCTCCAACCCCTCGACCCCCGGGATCATCAGGTCGAGCAGCACCAGATCGATGCCGCTGCTGCGCATCTTGCCCAGTGCCTCGTTGCCGTCCGCGGCCTCGGTCACGGTGAACCCGGCCTCATCGAGGTACAACCGGAGCAGTCGGCGGATCGAGCGCTCGTCGTCAACTACGAGGATGTGCCCACCGGTGACCACGCTGCGATGGTACCGCGGGGTGCAGGTTGCATCGCCGGGGAGGTGCCCCTAGCGTTCCCCGGCCGGGCGAGATAGCTCAGCTGGTAGAGCACACGACTGAAAATCGTGGTGTCCCCGGTTCGAGTCCGGGTCTCGCCATCGCCGCGCGCCGCGCCGCCCCGGGACGTCGCGGCGCGCCCTTTCCGCCGCCGGGCGTCACCGTGCCTGCGGTCTGCGTGCATCCCGCCGCCGGGTGTCACCGTGCGCGCGGTCTGCGTGCAGCCTGCCGCCGGACGTCTCCGTGCGCCCGGTCTGCGAGCATCCCGCCGATGGACGTCTCCGTCATCGTGCCCGCTTGGAATGAGGAGCGCAGGCTTCCGCCCACGCTCGACGGCTGGGCGGCCTGGATGGACGGGTTCGACGGCTCGGCCGAGATCGTGGTGAGCGATGACGGCAGCACGGACGGCACCGCGGCGCTGGTGGAGCGGGCGGCGGCCCGTGACCCGCGCATCCGTCTCCACCGCCTGCCGCGCAACCGTGGCAAGGGCGCGGCGGTGCGGTCGGGCATGCTCGCCGCCACCGGTGACTACCGGTTCTACGTGGATGCCGACATGAACATCGCCCCGTCACACATCGGGCCGGCCCTCGGACTGCTGCGGGGCGGCGTGGCCGATGTGGTCACGGGCCGGCGCAGCCTCGCCGCCTACGCCGGGACGGAGAACAGCCCGGCCCGGCTGGCGGCGGGGGCCGCGGTGCAGCTGACCCGGCGCATCCTGGTGCTGCCGGTGATCACCGACACCCAGGCCGGCTTCAAGGGCTTCACCGGGGCGTGGGCCGCCAAGGTGTTCACGGCGGCCGTCATCGACTCGTTCGCCTTCGACATCGAGGCGCTGTACCTCGCGCGCCGCATGGGCGCACGTATCGTCGAGATGCCCGTGGACGTGGAGTTCCGGGGTGACTCCACCTTCGACGTCGGCCGCCATCTGCCGCCCTTCCTCGAGGACATCTGGCGCATCCGCATGAACGCCTGGCGGGGGCGCTACTCCTGACGCGTGAGGGCGACGACCTCCCCGGCCGCCGCCCGCACCCGCTCGCGCGCATCACCGCCATTGAGCGCGACCGCGACCAGGCCGTGCGCGTCCATGTACACCAGCACCGCCCCGCGCGGCACGTCGGCAAAGGTGCGGCCCACCGTGGCCCGGGCCCGCCCGCCCCCGGCCGATGCGACCCGGATGGGATCGCCCGCCACCAGCCCCGCGGCCGCCAGATGCTCGGGGCCGGCCCACAGCGCCAGGTTGCCGAACCGGTCGGTGCCCGCCACGAGGGCCTCCAGCGTACCGGGCCCCACGCTCGGGGCCGGCAGCGCCGGACGCACGATCGACGCCACCGCGACATCGGCGCCGAGAGCCCCCAGGGGCTCGCCCGCTGCCAGGTGGGCGGCCGCGGGAGCGAACACATCACGCCCGTGGAACGTGGCCGACACCGGCCAGCGCATGTGCGCGGGTGAGGTCACCGCCACCGCCCGCGTCGCGCCCAGCCGATCGGCGGCGAGGCCGAGCAGGCCGTTGTCGGGACCCACCACGACGGTGCCGCGCTCCAGGGCCAGAGCGACGGCACGGCGCTCGGTGCCCACACCCGGGTCCACCACGGCAACCGCCACGGACGCGGGTGGCAGCAGCCGCACCAGGCGCTCGAGGAGAACCGCGCCCCACCGCACATCGCCCGGGGGCACGTCGTGGGCCAGATCAATACGCGGCGACCCCGGTGCAATGGTCGCGGCCACGGCGTGCAGGGCCCCCACGTGCTCCGTGCCCAGCCCGTAGTCGGTGAGGAAGGCCAGCGTCCGGGTCATCGGCCTGAGGGGCGGGATGGGCCCGCCCACCGGACGGGCGCGTGCCGGGCCGGAGCGGGGATCACGCCTGCGGGAGCCCGGTGGCCGCGAGGATGGCCCGGACCAGCCCGGGGATGTCGCTGTCAGTGGCCTCGCCCGTGACATCCAGGCCGGCATCCCGCAGGGCATCGGAGGTCACCGGGCCGATGGAGATCACGCGGGGACCGGTGGCGAGGCGGGCGCGCTGATCGGGATCGAGCACCGCCATGGTGTTCGCGACCGTGGAGGCCGAGGTGAACGTGATGATGTCGGCCCCGAGTGCGTCGTCAATCACCCCGGGCGGTGGGCTCTCGGCGACGGTCGCGTACACGGCGACGTCGTCCACCACCGCCCCGCGCTCGCGGAGGCCATCAGCGATGACGGTGCGTGCGTCGCGGGCCCGCGCGATGAGCACCCGTCGGCCGTCCACGCTCACCCCGGCGAGCGCCTCGAGCACGCCCTCGCCCACGAACCGCGCGGGCACCACGTCGGCACGGATGCCATGGCCGGCGAGGGCGGCGGCCGTGCCGGGGCCGACCGCCACCACCACCTGGTCGGGGCGCAGCGCGCGGGCATCACGGCCCCGGGCCGCCATGAGGCCCGCTAGGGCATCCACCCCGTTGGCGCTCGTGAGCACGATCAGGTCGTACGCGCCGACGTCCGCCAGCGCGGCTGTGATCCCGGGCGATGAGTCGATGGGCGCGATGCGGATGACCGGCATCTCGATGACCCGGGCGCCGAGGGCCTCGAGGGCGCCACCGAGTCCGCTCACCTGGGCACGCGCGCGCGTGACAACGACCGTGCGGCCCGCCAGAGGGCCGGCGCCCGCCGTCGCCAGCCCGGGCTGCCGGGAGACGACATCCCCGAACACGAGGATCGCGGGGTTGCCGAGCCCCTCCTGCGCCACGCGGACGGCCAGGGTTGCCAGGGTCGCGACCACCGTGCGCTGGCGCGGAGTGGTACCCCACTGGATGGCCGCGGCGGGCTGGTCGGCAGGGCGGCCCGCGGCGATGAGCCGCTCGGTGATGGCCTGGAGGCGGCCCATGCCCATGAGCACGACGAGTGTGTGCGGAAGGGCCGCGAGGAGGTCCCAGTCATTCTGCTCGGCATCCTTGGCGGGGTCCTCGTGGCCGGTCACCACGGTGAACGCCGTGGCGAGCCCGCGGTAGGTCACGGGGATCCCGGCGGCCGAGGGCGCGCCGATTGCCGACGTGATGCCGGGCACCACCACCACGCGCACGCCGGCGCGCACCAGCGCCTCGGCCTCCTCGGCCCCGCGCCCGAAGACAAACGGGTCACCGCCCTTGAGGCGCGCAACCACCTTGCCCTCCCGGCCCAGGCGCACGAGCAGCGCCGTGGTGTCGTCCTGACTCATGGCCTCCTGCTCAGGGGCCTTGCCCACGTCAATGCGCTCGGCGTCCGGGCGCACGAGGTGCATCAGCGCCCCGGTGCCCAGCCGGTCGTACAGCACGACCTCGGCGCGCATCAGGGCCTCCCGGCCCCGCACGGTGATGAGGCCGGGGTCACCGGGTCCCGCGCCGATCAGATACACGATGCCCGCGTCCATCAGGCCCCCACCTGCTCGGCCGCCCGGATCCCGAGGGCAACGGGGTCACCGATGGGCCCGTCGAGGTCGGCCGCGCGACCGGTGGCGCCCCACCACGCGCGCATGCGCAGCGTCCCGCCCTCCACCTCGCACAGGGCACCCGCCGGCACGCTGCACCCGCCCCCCACGCGCGCAAGGAACGCCCTCTCCGCCAGCAGGCACGCGCGCGCCGACGGATCGTCGAGCACGGCGCACGCCTCGCGCACGGCGTCGTCATCCTCACGCCCCTCGATGGCGACGATGCCCTGTCCCGGGGCCGGCAGGTACAGGTCGAGCGGGAGCGGTGCCACGTCATCGCGCGCGATGCCGAGCCGCACGAGGCCCGCCGACGCCAGTACCAGGGCATCCACCTCGCCGGCATCCAGCCGGGCCAGGCGCGTATCCACGTTGCCGCGCACCTCCACCACGTGGAGATCAGGCCGCACCGCAAGCATCTGGGCGCGGCGGCGTGGGCTGGTGGTGCCCACCCGGGCGCCGTGTCCCAGGGCCCCGAGGCCCCCGGATACCCCCACGAGCACATCCCCGGGGGCCTCGCGGGGCGGCGTGGCGATCACGGCGAGCCCGGGGGGCAGATCGCCGGGGAGGTCCTTGGCGGAGTGCACGGCGATGTCGGCACGGCCATCGAGGAGGGCCTGCTCGAGTTCCTTCACGAACATGCCCTTGAGGTCGGGGGGTGGCGCCCCATCCCCCGCGAGACTCCAGCGGTCGCCCGTGGTCGTGAGGGCGAGGAGCGGCGCCTCATGCCCCGCCGCGTCCAGGGCACTGGCCACCGCGCGCGACTGCGCCATGGCCAGCGCGGACCGGCGGGTGGCGATGACCACGCGCACCCGGGCGGCCTCAGCCGTCTGCGGCGGGCCGTACCACCACGCCCGGGCGCGATGGACCCGTGTCATCGCCCGGCCCGCGCTCGGGGACGGCGAGGCCGAACAGGTGCTGGAGCGACTCGACATGGCGCATACCGTCGATGGTGGTGGCGGCCTCACGGGCACGGACGGTGGGCTCATGCAGCAGCTTGTTGAGGATGGCCCGGGTCACCTGCTCGATGCGGTCCCGCTCGTCGTCCGTGAGGTCGCGGCCGTCCGCCGCGACCCGGGCGACCTCACCCTGACGGATCGCCTCAGCCATCTCACGCAGCGATGTGATGACCGGGGTTACGGCGAGCCCCGATCGCCAGGCCGCGTACCGCTCGACCTCCTCGCCCACGATCACCTCGGCACGCCGGGCGTGGTCGCCGCGCTCATCGCGGTGCTGGGCCACGACCCGCTCGAGGTCGTCAATGTCGAACAGCACCGCACCATGCACGCCCGACGCCTCCGGCTCCACGTCGCGGGGCACCGCGATGTCGATGAGCACCATGGGGCGCGCAGGATGGTCCTCGAGTGCCACCGCCACCTGCGCCGCCGAGATCATCGGGTGCGGCGCATCCGTGGAGCACACGACCACATCGGCCTTCGCGAGCTCGGTGGCCAGGCAGTCGAACCCCAGGCCGAGCCCGCCGAGGCGCTCGGCGATCTCGCGGGCAGCCCCGACCGTGCGGTTGATCACCACGAGTTCGCCCAGGCCGCGCTCGATGAGCGCGTGGGCCGTGGCCTCGGCCATGCGACCACCCCCCACCACCAGCCCGCGGCGGCCGCCCAGATCAGGGATGGCCTCACGGGCCAGGTCCGCGGCCACCGTGGACACCGACACCGGGCGCGCACCCACCTTGGTCTCGGTACGCACGCGTTTGCCGGCTTCCAGCGCCTGCCGGAACAGCCGGTCGCTCACCACGCCGGTGCAGCCCTCCTCGGCACAGCGCTCCCACGCCTGCCGGACCTGGCCCTGGATCTCGCCCTCCCCCACCACCATCGAGTCGAGGCTGGCCGCCACGCGGAACAGGTGGGCCACGGCGCGATCGTCGAGGTGGGCGTAGCGCACGCAGTCGAACTCGCTGCGGGTCATCCCCCGGCCCTGGTCCAGCAGGGCCGTGCAGATGGCGTCGTCCGCCGCCGCCGAGTCGCGCACGTGGGCGTAGACCTCGGTGCGGTTGCAGGTGGACAGCACCACGGCCTCGGCGATGTCGGCGTGGCGCACGAGCGCACGGGCCAGCGCACGGGCCGCCGCGTCCGTGAGCGCCACCTTCTCGCGCTGCTCGACGGGTGCGGTCTTGTGCGAGATGCCCACGATGATCAGGTGGGGCATCAGGCCGCCTCCGCCGCCGCCGGGGCCAGGCCGAGCCGCTGACGCACGTCGGGGCGGCACGCGTCAGTGCCCTCCGCGGCGATGCGGTCCACGATGCCGGAATCGAGCAGGGCCTCGACGACCGCACGGCGCACGGCGACGTCGGGCTGCTGGGCGATGAGTTCCTCGCGCGTCTCGCCCAGCAGGACGATGAGGCCCGCCCACGCCGGTCCGAAGCGCTGCTCGAGTTCCTCGCGGATGCGCCGGGCCACCACGGGGCTCGCACCGCCGGTGGTGATCGCCACGGCCAGGTCGCCCTGCCGCATGAGCGCCGGGATCACGGCGGTCGACCCCGCGGGGTCATCGGCCACGTTCACCTCG
Source organism: Actinomycetota bacterium (assembly GCA_005792725.1). Lineage (GTDB taxonomy): Bacteria > Actinomycetota > Thermoleophilia > Miltoncostaeales > Miltoncostaeaceae > SYFI01. The sequence goes on along the minus strand of SXQZ01000147.1, from coordinate 6,360 downwards.
GCACCCGCGGCGCGGGCGTCGTCACGGACGGTGCGGTTCACCCCGGCGTCATCGGTGGCCGCCACCACCAGCACGGCGCCGTCTAGGTCTCCGGGCGCATAGGCGCGCACACGGTGCTCGGCGACCCGGCCATCCGCCACCATCCGGGCCAGTGCCGGCGACACCGCAGGGCTCACCAGCCTCACGGCCGCTCCGTGCGCAGCGAGCCGCGCCACGCGCTCCGTGGCCACGGCACCGCCGCCCACCACCACGACCGTGCGCTCCTCGAGGTCCAGGAACACCGGGAACCGGTCGCAGCCCATCAGGGCGCGTCCCCGGGCGCGTCCGGCGGGTCGGCGCGCTGCTCCTGGCGGTCGAGCAGCCGGGTGATGGCCTCGAGGCGGCGACCGATGCGCGCGGAGCGCGCGGCCAGCACCACCACGTACGCCAGCACCAGGAACCAGATCACCGCATAGGCGGCCACCACGTACTGGGCACCGCCACTCATGGGTTCTCCAGACGCAGGACCAGCTGGCGGAGCGCGCGCTCGGAGCGCCGCCCCACGAGTTCCACCTCGAGCAGTGCGATGAAGAGGGCGAGTATCGCGGCCTGCGAGACCACGAACCAGACGAGCATGGAGCCGGGCATGTTCGCGCCACCGCGGGTGAACACCACCGGGTGCACGAATGACTCGGCCACACGCACGGAGTAGAACGACAGCGGCACCGAGGCGAAGCCCGCGATGGAGTAGATGGCCGAGTAGCGCATCCGCCGGTCGTCCTCCGCCGATGAGCGCAGCACGAAGTACGCGGCGTAGATCAGCACCACGATGAGGTAGGTGACCAGGCGCGGGTCGCTCCACACCCACCACGTGCCCCACGACGCCTTCGCCCAGATCGAGCCGGTGATCACCACCAGCACCGAGAAGAGGAGCCCGATGCGGATGGCGGCCTCGCCCACATCGTCCCAGCGCTCGCGGCGGGTGCGGAGGAAGAGGATGCCGGCAACGCACGCCACCGCGAAGGCCACGAGCGACACGATGGCGATGGCGACATGGAAGTAGAAGATCCGCTGGACAATGCCCTGATCGGCGTCCCCGGGCGCCACCAGGAACACGCCGATGCTCGCCACGACCACCAGGATCGTCGCGAGCACGCCCCAGATCAGGGCGGCGCGCTCCCCGGGAATACGCGCCGGGGTGTCAGTCATCGAAGACGGCGTCATAGGTCGCGACCGAGACAAGGGCGAAAAGTATTGCGTATGCGGCGAGGAACAGGCAGTACCCCCGCCACTCGCTCATGTCATGTGGCCCTCCGGCCACGGCGTGGGTGGCGCCGGCCCCGGCGATGACCACGGGCACCAGCGCCGGCAGGAACAGCACGGGCAGGATGAGGTCGCGGGCACGCGTGAACAGCGCCAGACCCGAGAACAGCGTGCCCGCGAGGGCGATGCACACGTCGGCGAGCAACGCCGTGATGGCGATCCACCCGATGGAATCCCAGTACGGACCCTTCACGAAGAAGATGCCGACCAGGGGGATCACGACGACCTCGACCGCCGCCATGTAGATGAGGATCGCGATGGCCTTGGCCCCGAGCAGCACCACGCGGGGCACGGGCGCCACCAGGAGGCCGTCGAGCACCCGCTGCTCGCGCTCGGCCACGTATGAGCGCCCCACTCCCAGCACGGCCGTGAACGCGAGGGTCACCCACATCAGGCCGCCGGCGAACCGCGTGAGGTCACCGTCGCGGGTGCCGAGCCCGAACTCCAGGATGACCAGCATCACGATGGCGAACAGCACCATTGCCACGATCGTCTCGCGCGTGCGCAACTCGAGGCGGAGGTCCTTCCGCACCAGCGCCGCCAACTGCCGGCCCCTCATGGGGCGACCCCCGTGTAGAGCCGGCGCACGTCCATCGGATCGAGGTCGCCCATGGGGGTATCGAGCACCACGCGGCCGGCCCGCAGCACCACGAGCCGGTCGGCCACCCGGGCCACCCGCTCCACGTCATGCGTGACGATCACCGCCGCGCGGCCGTCGTCCCGGGCGGCGTCGAGTTCGCGGTCGAGCCGGTCCGCGCCGGCGGCGTCCAGACTCGCGTGCGGCTCGTCCAGCAGGAGCAGGCGCGGCCGGTGGAGGAGCATGCGGGCGAGGGCCAGGCGCTGCGCCATGCCGCGGCTGAACGTCCGCACGGTGTCCTCGGCCCGGACCGCCAGGCCCACATCGTCGAGCAGGTCCGTGATCCGCGCGTCGCGGTCCGCCACGCCGTAGAGGTCGCCGTACAATTCGAGGTTCTGCCGGGCGGTCAGGTCGAGATACACGAGCGGATCGTGGGCCAGATACCCGATGCCGGTCCGGGCCGCGCGCGCGGCGTCGGGGATCGCGTGGCCCAGGACCGTGAGCGTACCGGCCTTCGGGCGGACGAGCGTGGCCAGCATGCGCAGCAATGTGCTCTTGCCCGCCCCGTTGGCCCCGGCCAGCGCAACGCGCTCGCCCGGGGCGAGGTCCAGGTCGACGCCGTCCACGGCGCGCCGTTCGCCGTACGCGTGCACCAGCCCGCGCGCGGTGACCATCGGCTCAGGCGACGGCCACCCCGGCGATGACCCCGGCGAGGAACACCAGCGACATCAGTGCGTTCGCCGTGCTGAACGCCGCCTGGATGCGCGCATCGTCGCCGGGCGTCACGGTCGCGTGCTCCCACAGGAGGATCACGGCGCACGTGCCCACCCCCACGAAGTACGGCCATCCGGTCGTGGCGGCCACCCCGGCGAGCACCAAGAGCACGATGGTGGTGGCGTGCAGTCCGGCGGCGATGCCCAGCGCGCTGCGTTCGCCCACGCGCGCGGGCACCGAGTGCACGCCGGCCGCGCGATCGTGGTGCACGTCGAGCAGCGCGTAGATGATGTCGAAGCCCGCGATCCAGGCGGCGACGGCGAGCCACAGCAGCACGGGTGCCACAGCGACCGCACCGGTGACGGCGATCCACCCCCCGATCGGCGCGATCCCGATGGACAGCCCCAGGATCAGGTGGCACGCCCAGGTGACGCGCTTGGTGTAGGGATAGAGCACGAAGAGGCCCACCGGGATGGGCCACAGCCACCAGGTGAGCACTGGCAGTTGGCTGACGGCCACCAGCAGGGCGGCGAGACTCACGACGGCGAAGACGCGGACCTGGCGGGTGGTGAGGCGCCCGCTCGGCAGGTGACGCGCGGCGGTCCGGGGGTTCGCGGCGTCGATCCCGCGGTCGATGAGCCGGTTGAGCGACATCGCCAGGGACCGAGCACCTACCATGGCCAGCAGGATCCACCCGAGGGTCGGCCACGGCGGCATCATGTTGGTGGCCATCAACGCCCCGGCGAACGCGAAGGGCAGCGCGAACACGGTGTGCGGGAAGCGCACCAGGCCGAGGAGAGCCGGGATGATCGCGAGCCCCGACGCGGGGCGGGCGGCAGGCGTATGGCTGCTCACGGTGCCGATGCTAGGCCCCGGGCGGTGGGTCGGCGGGGCCGTAGCGCGCGGGTGCGCCCGTGACCGCCGCCCAGAACTGATTGCCGAAATCGAAGTGCCACCACTCCTCCACGTACGCCGTGAGCCCCTGTGCGGCAAGGGCGTGGAAGAGGAGGCGGCGATGGGCGCGGGCGGGCATGTCAATCCCCTCGAGCGCCGCGGCCCCGGCCTCGGGCACGAACGCGTCGAAGCCCGTGCCGAGGTCGAGCTCCATTCCCCCGGCGGTCGCGAGGGTCAGGTCCACGGCGCCGCCCGTGAGGTGCGGGGGCGGGGCATGGTGGCCCGGATCGGGAGGCGTCACGTAGGGACGCGCAACCTGCTCCAGCTCCGGCCGGCTCAGGTCGGGGTACTGCAGGGCCAGATCCGCGACGTAGGCCGCGAACAGCGCGGCCTGCGTCTCGATCGAACGCCAGCCATCCCACACCCGCAGTACCACCCCGTCGGGCAGCGACGCGGCGGCCCGGACGAGGCGATCGGCCAGCCCCCGGCGCACCCAGCAGCCGGGCAGTGCGCCGGGAAGGCCCAGCGCGAAGTAGCGCGGGTCCTCGACGACCCGCGGCCCCAGATCGGCAACCGGCACAAGCGGGTCATCCATGGGATCGATTGCGATGTCACGCCAGCCCGCGGGTGATGACAGCCGCGGAATGGGCTCACGCGTGCGTGGGTCGGGAACACTCACGAGAGGCCCCACTGTGCGGCCTGCACGCGCGGCCCCGGATCGTCCCCGGCCAGCACCGCGAGGACCGGCGCCACGCGCTCCGACGGTGGCGGGACGGTAGCGGGGTCCTCCCCGGGGTGCGCCTCGGCCCGCATGTCCGTACGCACCGGGCCGGGGTTGACGGCCACCACGCGGATGCCCCGATGCGCCCACTCGCCGCGCAGCATGAACCCCAGGGCCTCCAGCCCCGCCTTACCCAACCCGTAGGCACCGTACCCCGGACGGGCCGCGGCCCCGGACGTCACCAGCACCACGCCCGCCCGATCCGCGATGAGTGGGGACAGGCGTTGCATCACACGCACCGGGCCGGTGAGCGTGATGGCGAGAGCGTGGGCGATGCCGTCGGGGTCGGCCTGGTCAAGGGGTCCCATGGGGCCCAGGATGCCTGCATTCATCACGACGCCCTCGAGGCGCGGCACCGTGGCGCCCACCTCCTCCACCGCGCGGTCAATGGACGCCGGGTCGGCGAGGTCGAGCACGATGGCCGTGCAGTCCGCGCCCGCGCCGCGGCAATCCCTCATGACGCGCGCGAGGTGCACGGGCTCGGTGGCGGTGAGGAGCAGCCGCGCACCATGCAGGGCCAAGGCGCGGGCCACCGCGGCCCCGTAGCCACGCGAGGCACCCGTCACGAGGACACGCGAGCCACTGAGGTTCGCGCGGTCCACGGCCATCAGGGCTTCTCGGCGCCCCCGTCGGCGGGAGTCGCCGGGCCCTCGCCCGCGGGTGGCGGCGTGCCCTGGACCGCCGGGCTGATGGGCCGCACCTCACTCACGGGTGCGATGCCGGCGAACCTCGCGACGTACGCCGCGACGTCCACGGCCTCCTGACCGGTGACCAGGTCCTGCGGCATCGCGACGGGGTACGAGCCCGGCTGGTCGGGCTGCGGGGCGATCTGGATCCACCGCCGGACCACGCCGTAGAACATGGTCTCACCGAAACCCTGTTCGCGCGATGACCGGAAGGCATCGTCCAGGTTGGGGCCCGCCGCACCGGTGGTCCCCGCGTCCGCGAGGGTGTGGCACCCACCGCAGGCCGTCACGAATGATGCCTTGCCGGAATCCGTGTCGGCCGTGGAAAGGGCGTTCTCGGCGCCGCCGCAGCCGGAGAGCGCGACGGCTCCCCCCACGAGGGCGAGCGCGACGGACGATGCGAGGAGTCGTGAGCGCACGGGAATCCCTAGATGACGTAGACGAGGATGAACAGCAGCACCCAGACGATGTCGACGAAGTGCCAGTAGTAGGAGCCGGCGGTCAGCGGCGTGTGGTACGCGTGCGAGAAGTCGTTCCGGTACGCCCGGCGCAGGCACATGCTCAGGATGATGAGGCCCACGAGCACGTGCGCGCCGTGGAAACCGGTGAGCGTGTAGAACGCGCCGCTGAACGCGCGGTCCTGGGGCGTGAAGCCCAGGTGGGCGTACTCGTTCAACTGGACGATGAGGAAGGTACCGCCCATGAGGATCGTCACCCACAGCCCGCGGATGAGTCCCTGGTTGTCACCGGCGGCCAGACGCTTCTCTCCCCACCACAGGGTGAAGGACGAACTCACAAGGATGAGGGTGTTCACCAGCGTCAGGACCACCGGCAGCTCGAACGGCTCCCCATCCTGCTTCAGCGGGGGCCACGTCTCGTTGGCCACGCCGTACCGGATGAAGAAGTACGCCGTGAACAGCGACGCGAACAGCATCACCTCGGAGCCGATGAACAAGAGCATCCCCGTGAGCGACGGGTTCAAGCGGTGCCCCGGCCCGGACGCGTGGCCTGCGGTCGTCGCCATGCCTATGCCCCCGTTGCCGCGCCGACGTTGACGGTCTCGACGGGCACCTCGCCCGCGGCGGCGGCGGCGGCCGCTGCCAGCGCCTGGGCCTCGCCGTTGATGCCGATGATGATGATGCGCGAGGGCCGATAGGCGCCGATGGCCAGCGGCAGGGCCACCGACGGGGCGTCATCCATGACCTGCCCCTCCACGGGGACGCCCGTGGACACGAGCGCGTTGACGGTGGCGGTCATCGCCTCGCCGGCGGAGCGGCGGCGCTCGGTGGCGTCGGCGCCCCAGCGCGGGTCGGGAAGGTCGAGCGGCGCGACCACCGTGAAGCGCGCGGGTTCGGCGTCGGCACGCGCGCGCACCGCGGTGGCGAGCGCCTCGGCGCCGATCGCCT
>SXQZ01000146.1 GCA_005792725.1 Actinomycetota bacterium | reverse complement strand
TAACCGCCCCAACGGGCCGGGGGACAGTAGCAGCAGGATGATCCGGTCGCGGGTCTGCCGCCGCCGCCCTCGTGTCCGCTGCCGGGGGGACGGCTACGCCAGGTCCCCGCCCGCCTCGGCGTCCGGGTGCGCTCCCTCCGGGTGGGGACGTCCCCGCAGGTACGCGTAGATGGCCACGCCCAGCAGGGCACCGATGATGGGGCCGATCAGGTACACCCAGAGCGCGGTGTAGTCGCCGGTGGCGACGGCCGGCCCGATCGAGCGCGCCGGGTTCATGGACGCCCCCTCCATCGGTCCCATGACGAGCCCGATGACGGTGACCGCCACCCCGATGGCCACCGCGGCGAGCGCCCCCTGGGCCCGGGCGTCGGTGGCCACGGCCATCACCACGAGCATCAGGAGGGCCGTGATGACGATCTCGATGCCGACGGCCCCGATGTCGCTGACCTCGAACGGCTGGGTGCCCGAGAGACCGCTGCCGGTGCCGAACAGGCCGGCGACCGTGAGTGCGCCCGCGATCGCACCCGTGACCTGGGCCGTCCAGTACGGGATGACCTCCGTCCATGGGAAGTGGCGGCCCGACGCGAACGCCAGGGTGACGGCCGGGTTGATGTGCGCTCCCGACAGGTGGCCGATGGCGAAGATGACCACCGCGACCACCAGGCCCCAGGCGACGGCGATGCCGATGTGGCCGCCGAGGATGCCGTCCATCCGGTAGTCCACCGCGGCCGCCGCGCAGCCACCCGCCACCAGGATGAACGTGCCGATGAACTCGGCGACGAAGCGCCGGGGAAGGTCGGGAGTGCCGTGCACGCCGCAACGCTACCGCCGCCGCCGCCGTACGATGCCCCGCGTGCGCACGACGGTGACAGCGGTGGGCAGTACGGGCGTGCGCCTCGAGCGGGTGTTCCCCGGACCGCCGGAGCTCGTCTGGGACATCATGACCGACCCCGCCCTCATCCCGCGGTGGTGGGGCCCTGCGCATCACGCGCCCGTGGTCGTGGCCATGGATGTGCGCCCGGGCGGCCGCTGGCGCTTAGAGATGCATGCGCACGACACCGTGTTCGGCTTCGGCGGGGAGTACCTGGAGGTCGAGCGGCCGGGCTGCCTGGTGCAGACCTTTGTGTTCGACCCGTTCCCGGATGCGGGTGCCACTGAGCGGGCCACCCTCACGGCGCATGGCGACGGCGAGACCCTGCTCGTGGTGGACATCACGCACCCCACCGCGGAGGGCCGCGATGCGCAACTCGCGGGCGGCATGGCCGAGGGGATGCAGGAGACCCATCGCCGCCTTACGGCGCTGATCGCCGGGGCGGGTACCCCCGGGCACGGGGGAACGGCCCTATAGGCGGCGAATGGCGTGCGGGTGATACGTTTGGCGCCGAATGAGATGCAACGAACGGGCGCGCGCCCGGTTCCTCACGAGGAGGGACGCACATGAGCATGACGTACGCGGCCGATGACCGCGTGGCCACCGACGGAGTGGTGGCCCACTTCAGCCGGGGCGGGTTCGGCCGCTACCACCGCCTCGACTGCCCCGACGCACCCCACCGCGGCGACCCGGGCCTGCGGGACACCATCCATGGACCGTGGCGGTACCTCGCCGCGCACTGGGCGCCGTGCCCGGTCTGCCGGCCCCCGGCCGACGCCATGGACGCCGAACCCGTCGCGTTCGCCGCCTGACCCCGCGAGGGGGCAGGTAGCCTCACGCCTCCTGGCCCCCATCGTCTAGCGGTCCAGGACGCCGCCCTTTCACGGCGGTAGCGCGGGTTCGAATCCCGCTGGGGGTACTGAAGACACGAGGGGCACCCTCCATCGTGCCCATCGTGCGTGGGCTGGCGGCCCCTCCCGCTCGAGTCACTTCGTACGGAGTGGTGCCGCTCCCCGCTGGGGTACGCGGAGGGTTGCGGCAGCGGCGGCGGCGGGCGACCACCCGCGCGTCGTTCGGCGCGATCCCCCTCGCCCCGACCCGCCGGACCGTGGCAGCGTCAGTGGGCACGATCCCGGCGACGGGACGGGTCGATCATCAACCGGTGGCGGGTCGGTTTCCGGCCGGTGCCGGAAACGATCCCCACCCCGCTGGCGCGCCAGGGCACCCAACCCGGTGGCCACCGCCCGACACACCGGTTGTGGCGTTGTTATTGTCGCCGCATGATGGTCGGGACACGACTACTGACCGGTCTGGCGGTCATCATCGGCGTGCTGGTGGCGATGACTGCCTCCGGGCAGGGAGCGACCCTCTCGGCATGCTGCACGCCCAGCGCGCACATGCGGACCTGGTCTGCCGTCGGTCCCGGGGCCCCGCTCGTCGGCGCCCGTGTGGTCGTGCGCGATCGCAACGGCAAGGTGGTTGCCCGGGGCCGGACCACCCGGCGTGGCACCCGCACCTTCCGGTTTCCCGGCCACTCCCCGGCGCTCCCCCTCACCGTGACCACGTACGGCGGGCGCGCGGTCGGCAAGGCCTTCGCGGGGAATCTCACCGCGCGCGTTTTCGCGCTGCGCCGGGGCGCCACGAGTACGGCGGTGCCGGTCGTCCACGTGGATCTGATCTCCACTGCCGCCAGCACCCTCGGCAAGACGTCCCGCGCGTACTCACGCGCCGTCACGAAGGTGCGACGGTCGCTCCGGATCCATAAGGACGCCGCGCCCGGGGTCTTGCGGACGCTCAACAGCGACGTGGGATACCGGCCCCTCATGAAGGCGGTTGCGCGCCTTGACGGCGGGTTCAATGCGTTCGTCCGCAAGGTCGCCGCCGCTGCGTCGCGCGGGACCTTGAAGGGCGGGCTCCGGCCCACGAGCGCCGCCGACAGCGGCCCGGCGCCGTATCGGCCGTCCCGGCAGCGCGCGGCGCAGAATGCCCCCCCGGATCCGCAGCCCTTCCCGCTCTGCCAGCAGCCTCCGCCGTCGCAGAACACCTCACAGAATGCGTCCTCGAACGTCATTCAGGACTTCGCCGCCGAGGGGATCGGCGACCTGCTCATGTACGCGGGCCTCCCCCAATTCGTCGATACCGGAGTCGTCGGGATGCTCCTCGGCCCTCTCGGCCGAGGCGAGGCGGTCGTGCAGGCGAGCGTCGATCAGGTTATCTCGCAGCTCTCGTGCATCGACAACCAGATCACGTTCCTGGAGCAGCAGATCGGGGAGATCCAGCTCTCCCTCGATGTGGATACCGCCGTCAACTGCAGCAACGCCGTGATCCCGCAGTGGCGTCAGTATGTGTACCTCGTCAATGACGCCGCCGCCTCGCCGCTCAATGCGACGAACCAGAGCCTGATGATCGACCTGACGGCGTGGGGCCAGCTCGTTGCCACGTGCGGACAGTCCGTCGAGGCAATGCTGTTCGGCACCGCCGGAGATCAGCCCTCGGCCTGGCAGCAGCTGAACCAGAACACCATGGGTCGCTCCGCGTGGTACACGCAGTCGCAGGTCCAGGACCTGCAGACCTTCCTGTCCTACTGGGGGGCCGTCCTGTACATGCAGTTCGTCCTCACGAACGAGTTCTACAACTACAACGGCGCAACCGAGGCGGCCCAGGCTCAGGCGGGCACGACGATCCAGTCGGCCCCCACTCAGGACCCCCCGTGCAGCAGCCCTCCGGGCATGGCCCCGCAGACGGCGACGAGTGCCACCTTCTGCGTCTATGCGAACAACATCACCCACGCCTTCCCGGGGGATCTCTTCAGCGACGAGATCGGGGTCATCGGGTCGGGCCAGGCGGTCAACGCGATACCGGGCGGGATGATCGCCGGGTCCCAGCCGGCCCCCGGGCCGGGTGGCACCTTGACCCCGCTCCAGAAGTCCCTTCAGGTACCGCAGCCCGGGGGCCCGCCGCCGCCGACGAACTCCCCCCTGGCGATGGACCTCATCTGGTGGTTCAACTACTACCTGAGCCTGCCCACCCTGTTTCCCGCCGTCCCCGGCGACCCGTTCCCGCAGTCGCAGTTCGTCCAGGTCCAGATGGGTGGCGGTAACGTCAACTGCACGACGTATTACGAAGGCACGTACAACGGGGTTGGTTACCAGTCGGCGTGCCCGTCCGCGACGACGCAGGCGGTGACGCCGAACTTCGCCGCACAGGCCGTCGCCTGGTTCAACGCGCAGGGCAGCAACGGGCTGAACCCGCTGGACTACGGCTCCGCGCAGGAGACCTTCACCAACCCCCAAGCGGTCAACCGGACGACGGTCACCTCCGCGGAGATCGCGGCGCTCGGCACGGCCGGCCCCGGAGCCCAGTCGGCAGGCAACGTGTTCTTCAACGCGATCAACCAGACACCGGTGCCGGGAGGCAGCACCCCTCCCACGCCCGGAACCCCGGCTTGGGGTTCACTCAGCCCCGGCCAGGCCATCTACATGGCGGCCGATACGGCCAACTGGAGCGGATCTCCCCAGTGGGGCACGAACTCGGCGGTGTGCATGCTCTACGAACCTTCGGTGACGGGGGACGCCATGCAGCCCGGTCCGGCGTGGGGGTTCAACTCGCCGCTCGGGGGGAACCAAGGCTGCTCATGGAGTCCGTACGGCGACCCAACGGCATGGCCGAACTCTCTCATGTGGTCGTGGGATCCCCTGATGTCGGTGTTCTGGGCACCCGCCGTGAATCCGTCCCAGAAGGCCAAGGGTCCGGCGCTCCGCACCAACTACGTGACGGCATTCCTGTCGGGCCGGGTCTGGTGGCCCGCCTCGTCCGGGGCGTCCACGTACTCGCCGCCCCCGCCTCCCACGTAGGCGCGACCGGGCTCTGTGCCTGGGACCGGCCCCCGGTGAGCGCTCCCACTGCGGGATGATCCGGGCGGGGCGCCCCGGCACCGGTGTGAGTCGTCAGGTGACCTTGATCGTGCCCTTCATGACCGAGCGGTGCGGCATGCACTCGTAGGCCACCTTGCCCTTCCTGAGGGTGACCTTGATCGTCTTGGTGCCGTTCGCGAACACCGGTGTCGCCGCCGATCCCACCTTGAGGTTGTGCCCGATGCCGGACGTGTTGATGTACTTGAACGTGTACGTGCCCGCCTTGAGCGTCTTCGGCACGCCCGTGAGCGTCATCGGAGCACTCTTCGTGGTCGTGACGGTGATGGTCTTGGCGGCGGCCAGGCCCGGTGCCGCGGCCCCGGCGAGCGCAATGGCCGAGATGGCCCCGGCCGCGACGGCGCGCATGCGGATTCTCATGGTTGATCCCTTCGACGACGGGTGGCAGTAGTGTTTTCAGTATTGCAGCGTGCCACGGTTCGAAGGGCAGGCGTCGTCGACTGTCACCCAAGGGCCATGACGACCGTCGGGAAAGCGCGCTGTGGACGCTCCGCGGCGTGCCATCCGTCTGCCCGGTCTGGTGGAATCGGGTCGGTTCCGCAACACCTGCGAAAGAGTCCGATGGCTGACCTGCCGCCCATCCCGCCGATGCCGAAGTTCATGACCGCCTTGATCACGGCGACCGTGTGCGTGGTCATCGCGGTCGTCGTGCTCATCATCCTCTTCAATTCCGCCGCGTAGCCGCCGCGTCGCTCACCAGAGCGCGAGGCCCACGGCGAACCCCGTCGCGGCCAGGATGAACCCCCCGACGACCGGGACGACGACGTTGAGCAGCGCGGCGGTGTAGCGGCCGGTCCGGGCCAGCGCGTCGGTCTCGACCATCCACGTGGAGAACGTGGTGTAGGCGCCGAGGAAGCCCGCTCCCAGCACCAGAAGGGGTCCGCGCCCCGGGCCGGCGCCCGCGAGCAGTCCCAGCAGCAGCGCACCGAGGAGGTTGGCGGTCAGAACCCCCCACGGGGTGCCGCGGCTCAGGTGGGTGGCCAGCAGGCGCCCCGTGGCATGCCGTGCCAGCGCGCCGAGGGCGCCGGCCGGCGCCACGAGTACCCAGGCGAGCGGGGTCAGCGGACGGCCAGCCGCATCACGCGCCGGGTCGCCACCACCGCGGTGAGGCCGAGTGCCACGCTCACCAGCACGTAGAGGACGGCCGTGGCCGATGCGCCATCGCGCATCAGCAGCAGGGCCTCCATCTGGATCCCCGCGAAGGTCGTGAGCGACCCGCACAGGCCGACGCCGACCAGAGGGTGCAGCCAGTGCGGTAGTCGGGGGCGCCAGGCGAGGACCGCTGCCAGCGCGGTGAGCATCACCGTGCCGACGAGGTTCACCGCGAGGGTCGTGACGGGCCATCCCCCCGCGATGGACACCGCATCGAGGCCGGCCCGGATGAGCGCCCCGGCGGCACCCCCGACGGCGATGGCGATGAGTACGGCGGCGGGCGGGGACACCCGGCCAGCCTACCGGCGGCGTGTCGTACGATCCGCCCTCCTGATGGCGACCACATGGAGTCCCCGAACGATGAGCCATCTGCCCCTGCCTGCCGTGCTGATGGCCCTTGCCGGGTCGGCGCTCGTGCCCATCGGTGCCACCGCCGCGGCCCCGCCGGGCCGTGTGGCGACGGCGGGTTCGCTCGCCTCGATGACGGGATCGGCCAGTCCCTACGGCATCTCCCAGGCCCGGGGCGCCGCGCTCGCGGCCGCCGCGTCGCGGGGCGGTGTGGTGCGCGTCCGGCTGACTCTCGCCGATGATCAGTCGGGCAACCCGATGGGCACCAACCAGATGATCGGATTCGTCGGGGCACGGGTGTCGGCCGTGCTGGGCCCCACGCTGTCCGGCGTGGCGGCCGCGACGGATCCGATTGCCGGCGCCGCGGGAATCCCCGTTCTGGGCGTCACCAACACCACTCTCGACCTCGCCGCCGCCGGGCCGACGTTCTGGCGGGTGAGTCTGTCCGAGAACCGTTTGATCCCGGCGTCGGTGGCCTACGCCATCGGCCACCGGGGTGTGCAGACGGCGTCGCTCGTATCGGTGACCGGCGACGGGTACTCCGAGGGTGCGGCCCGGGCGTTTCGCTCGGCCGCGACGGCGCAGGGCATCACCTTGCTCGCCGACATCACCATGCCCGCCGGGTCGGGTGACGCCCCCGCAGTCATTGCCCAGGCGGTTGCCCCCGGGCCCCGGGCCATCTTTTTCGCCGCCCGGAGTCACGACGCCGCGGCCCTTGCCGTGGCCGCCGCGGGCTTCACGGGCGTCAAGGTCGGTGGGAACGGCTTCAACACACCCGACGTGCTGGGGCCCGCGGGCGTGGCGGCCGACGGGTTCATCGTGAGCGCGTCGTGGAACCCGGGCCGGCGTGACGCGGCGAGCCGGGCCTTCGTGCGCTCCTACCGCGCGAAGCATGGCGCCCCCCCGGATGCCTTCGCGGCACAGGGGTACGCGGGCGTGCAGGTGCTCCAGGCGGCCGTCGTGGCGGGCCGGGGCACCGGGCCGGGTCAGGTGCTCAGCGGGCTGCGCCGGCTGCGTGCGGTGGCCTCGGTGCTCGGCACGATGCGGTTCACACCGGGTGTGCGGGAGGCCGTGTACCCGGCCACCGTGCAGGTGGTGACGGGCGGGCGGCTGGTGCTCGCGCCGTAGGCCCCCGCGCCCGCAGGGTCCCGTCCGCGCGTCGGGCCGTGCCTCCGGTCACCCGCCGGGTGCGGTCAGGACGTCTCCCGGGACGTCCTCTCGGCGCCCCCGGCGACGCGGCGCTTCACCCGCGCGAGCATGCCCGCCCTCCCGCGCATGCGAAGGGGGGTCACCAGCTCCTCGAGGCCCATGGAGAGAAAGAAGTCGTTGGGGGTCGCGAGGACCTCCTCGGGTGTGGCGCCGTCCAGGCCCTGATGCAGCACCGATGCGAAGCCCCGCGTGGTGGGCGACTCGGGCGGGGCGTCGAAGTACAGCCGTACGGCGTCGGGGCCCACGTCCACCGCGAGGAAGACCGGCGCCTGGCACTCCTCCACCGCCTCCATGCGGTCGTGGTCCTGCACCAGATGGTCGGGCAGCGGTGGCAGGGCGTTGGCGAACTCAAGGAGCAGCATCAGCCGGAGATCCCTCGGCGTGCCGGCGAACTCCTCGACGATGTCGTGGAGGGCGTCCCTCACCGCTCGATTGGCACCCTGACCGCGTTGCCCCACTCCACCCACGATCCGTCGTAGTTGCGCACGTGGTCGAAGCCGAGCAGGTAAGTGAGCACGAACCACGTATGGCTCGAGCGCTCGCCGATGCGGCAGTAGGCGATGATGTCGTCGCGCGCATCCAGGCCGATCTCGCCCTCGTAGAGGGCGCGCAACCGGTCGGCCGGAAGGAACGTGCCGTCCGCCTCGTCGGCGGCGCGGCGCCAGGGCACGTTCACGGCGGTGGGGATGTGGCCCCCGCGCAGCGCACCCTCCTGCGGATAGTCGGGCATGTGCAGGAGTTCGCCCGAGTACTCACCGGGCGAGCGCACGTCCACCAGCGCGCCGTTGCCGATGTGGGCGAGCACCTGCTCGCGGTAGGCACGGATACGTTCGTCGTCACGCTCGGCCAGGGGGTAGTCGGCAGGGGAGGGGGAGGGAACGTCCGTGGTCAGGGGACGGCCCTCGTCGTGCCACTTCTTCCGGCCGCCGTCCAGAAGGCGCACGTCGGCGTGCCCGAACAGTGAGGTCACCCACAGGGCGTACGCCGCCCACCAGTTGCTCTGGTCGCCGTAGAACACGATCGTGGTGTCCGGGGTGATGCCCTTGGCCGACATCAGCGCGGCGAAGCCCCCGGCATCCACGTAGTCACGGGTGAGCGGGTCGTTGAGGTCGAGGTGCCAGTCGATCTTGACGGCGCCCGGGATGTGCCCCGTGTGGTACAGGAGCACGTCCTCGTCGCTCTCGGCCACCACGAGGCCGGGGTCTCCGAGGTGGGCCTCGAGCCACTCCGTGGTGACCAGGCGCTCGGGGTGGGCGTAGGCCGCGATCTTCGGGTCGGGGTCGTACTCAACCGGCATCGGGTGCCTCCTGGCATGCGGTTCGCGCATTCGCTGGACGCCAAGTATGCCCGGGCGTCAGCCGCCCCCCGCGGAGAAGTGCTGGTAGTCCTTCGTCCCGCTCCAGCGGCCACCCCAGTCCCAGCCCTCGCGGTCGAAGGCCCTGACCAGCGCACCGCCCGCCACAGCAACGCCCGGCCGCGGCGAGCGCTTGACGAATGGCCGGCTGGCCCTGTGGTACACGACCCCCCCGGGCTCGACCCAGGGGTTCTCGATCGGGTTGAGGTCAATGGCCCGGCCATAGGCATGGTTGCTCCAGCGACCGCTGCCGGTGGCCTTCCGGCAGTTGAACGCCGAGGTGTTGTCGGCCTCGATCGACGCGAAGTCGCTTCCCCGGTAGGCCTCGATGGGCTCCATTCGGCGGATCGGTACGCCATCGCGGTAGAGGCCGCGGAAGATCCTGGCCACGGCGGCGGCGACATCCTCGTGCACCACGATGCGCCCGGTCCGGTCGGCGCCGGTGAAGTCGTGGAACGTCACCCGCACCACGCGCAGGTCGTTCGGCCCCACGGGGCACCCGGTACGCCACACCGATGGCGTCATGGCCCTGCGCTCGGCGGGTGTCACGGCGGAGATGCTCGCCGAGTAGGCGCCGAGGGCTCCCGGTGCGGCGACGGTGCATGCGACGAGGGCGATGAGGGATGCGGTGCGCACGGGCATGCGCCCCATCTTCGTCACCCCCGGGCGGGTTCCCCCGGTCGGGGGGTACGGGCACGGCCCGATGCCAGCAGCACCAGCGCCCCCGCGATCGCCGCGACCACCGACCCCGCGAGCACGCCGATGCGGGCGGCATCCTGCAGCGAGGCATCGTCGAATGCCAGATCGGTGATGAACAGCGACACGGTGAACCCGGTACCCGCGATCAGGCCGATGCCGATCATCTGGCCCCAGCCCGCCCCGGTCGGCATGCGACCGAGCCCGGTGCGGATGGCGAGCCATGCCCCCAGGGGCACGCCGAGTGCCTTTCCGGCCAGCAGGCCCAGCGATGCGCCGAGCAGGGCGGCCAGTGCGCCGTCGGCATCCATGGCCCCGGAGCGGAACACGATCCCGGCGTTCGCCAGGGCGAAGACCGGCAGGATGACGAAGGACGACCACGGGTGCACCACGCGGACGGTGCGGGCGAGCGGTGCCGTCCCGGCCGGTTGCCCCGGGAGGGCGGCGGGGATGAGGAGGCCGACCGCGACGCCCGCAATGGTGGCGTTGATGCCCGACAGCGCCGTGAACGCCCACGCGGTGGTGCCGAGCAGGATGAACGGCACGGCCCCACGCACGCGCCGCCGCGCCAGCACCCCGAAGGCGATGAGGGCGGCCATGGCGGCGGCGAGCCACCCGGCGCGGATGCCATCCGGATAGGCCACGGCGATCACGATGATCGCGCCGATGTCGTCGATGACGGCCACACCCAGCAGGAATGCCCAGAGCGCCGGTGGCACCCGCGCCCGCAGGGCCGCGAGCACGGCGAGGGCGAAGGCGACATCGGTGGCCATGGGGATGCCCCATCCGGCTGCGGCGGGCGTACCTCCCGCGATGGCCAGGAAGATGCCGGCCGGCAGCAGCATGCCCGCGAGGGCGGCGGCGACGGGGAGGGCCGCCGCCCGGCGGTCGGCGAGTTCGCCGACCGTCAGTTCGCGCTTCATCTCGAGCCCGATGAGCAGGAAGAAGATTGCCATCAGGCCGTCGTTCACCACCGCCGAGAACGGGTGGCCGGCCACCTCGGTGGCCCAGAACGACGCGTAGGCCGCCGGTGCCAGGTTCGCCCAGATCAGCGCGACGGCGGCGGCGGCGAGCAGGGCCGCTCCGCCTGCCGCCGCCCATGCCATGAACGAGCGGATCGGAGCCACGTAAGGAGCGTACCTGCGCTCCCTGATACACCTTCATGACCATGCTGCATCACCTGCGACACCTGCTGCACGCGGTGACGGCCACCCTTGTGGCGCTTGTCGTGGGAGCGTCCGTCGGGGTTGCCGCCGCCCCCACCGTCCTGAACGGGACGGTCACCAAGGTGGTGGACGGCGACACGATCAAGGTCGAGGCGCGCGGGTTCGAGACCACGATGCGGCTGATCGGTATTGATACGCCCGAGACCAAGCGGCCCGGGTACCCGGTGCAGTGCGGGGGCC
The DNA here is from genome assembly GCA_005792725.1 of Actinomycetota bacterium. GTDB lineage: Bacteria > Actinomycetota > Thermoleophilia > Miltoncostaeales > Miltoncostaeaceae > SYFI01. Next base: position 1,282 of record SXQZ01000146.1, on the reverse strand, counting down.
CCGCGGCGTCGGCGGAAACGGCGCGCCTGCTCCCGCGCGGCACGGCGGTGAGGCTGGTGTCCGATCCGTCGCAGGACGTCCGCGACAAGTATGGGCGCTTCCTGGGCTACGTGTACCTGACCGGGCGCGGGGGGGCGCAGGGGTCCATCAACTACCGCCTGGTACGCACCGGGTTCGCGAAGACCTACGTGTACGGGCGCATCCCGTTCCGGTATGCGGGGCCGTTCCTGGGTGCGGAGATCGCCGCGAAGAAGGCCCGGCTCGGCGTATGGGGACCGCCCTGCAACGGCAACACCACAAAGCCCCAGGCGGCCCCGGCCACCCCGGCCACCCCGGCGACCCCGGCGACCCCGTTGGCCCCGACCCCGCCGACCCCGCCGACCCCGCCGACCGGTCGCCCCGCCGCCCCGTGCGACCCCAACTACACGGGTGCGTGCATCCCGCCGCCGCCCCCCGACCTCGACTGCAGCGAGATCACGGCGCGGCGGTTCCGGGTGGTGGGCAGGGACGTCCACCGCTTCGACACGGACGGCGACGGCAGCGCCTGCGAGGGGCGCGCGTAGCCGTCGCGAGGCCCGCCCGGCGGACTCACGGTGGCCCTGCTACGGGGGCCCCGGGGCTGCACACCCACCCATCGTCGCTCTCCGGGCCGACGGGGGTGGTCGCCGTCCGTCCCCGCTACGCCCGCCCGGGCGGGAGCGCGCCCTTGTGACCGAACCGCACCGGCGCCCCGTCACCGCGGGCGAGGTTCCACGCCGAGTTGACCAGGCCCACATGCGAGAAGGCCTGAGGGAAATTGCCGAGCATGTGCCCGTTGCGGGGATCCCACTGCTCGGCCATGAGCCCCACGTCGTTTCGCAACGCGAGCAGCCGGTCGAAGAGCGCGCGCGCCTCGTCATGGCGTCCGGCCATCGCGAGGTTGTCCACCAGCCAGAATGAGCACAGCATGAAGGCCCCCTCCCCGGCGGGCAGGCCATCCACCCCCTCGCTGCCGACGTCGGCGTACCGCATCACCAGCCCATCGCGGGTGAGGTCACGCTGGATGGCCTCCATCGTGCCGATCACCCGCGGGTCCGTGGGCGGCAGGAATCCCACCAGGGGGATCATGAGCAGGCTCGCGTCAAGGCGCCTCAGGTCGTACGCCTGGACGAACGCCCCGAGCCCGGGGTCGTAGCCCTCGGTGCACACCTCGTCGTGGATCTCCTGCCGCGTGGCCCGCCAGCGCGCGGCCGGCCCCCGGAGCCCGGCCTCCTCGACGGCGCGGATGGCGCGGTCGAAGGCC
>SXQZ01000145.1 GCA_005792725.1 Actinomycetota bacterium | reverse complement strand
GCCTACGTCGCCGCCGGCGGGAACTTCCTCGACAGCGCCACCGTGTACTCCGCATGGGTGCCCGGGAACCACGGGGGAGAGTCGGAGGCCATCATCGGACGCTGGCTCGCGTCGCGCGGCCGCCCCGACGACCTCGTCATCGCCACCAAGGTTGGTTACCCGGCCGACCCGCACATGCGCGCGGGTCTCGACCGCGAGAACGTGCGGGTGGGCATCGAGGGGTCGCTCGCGCGTCTGGGTGTGGACCACATCGACCTGTACTACGCCCACAAGGACGATGAGTCCATCCCCCTCGAGGAGGCCCTGCGCAACCTCGACTAGTTGAAGGGCGAGGGGCTCGTGGACTACCTCGCCGCCTCCAACTACACGCCGGGGCGCTTCGCCGAGGCCCTCGCGGTGGCGGAGGACCACGACCTCACCCGCTTCCAGGGCTTCCAGCCCCACTTCAACCTGCTCGAGCGTGCGGAGTACCAGGGTGACGGCGAGGAGATCTGCGTACGCGAGCACATCGGCGTGACGCCCTACTTCGCGCTGGCCCGCGGGTTCCTCACGGGCAAGTATCGCCCGGGCCAGGACGTGCCGGCCACGCCGCGCGCCGGCGGGATCTCGCAGGCGTATCTCAACGACCGCGGCTGGGGGATGCTGGCCGTGCTCGACGAGGTGGCCGCGGCCCACGGCGCCACGCCGGGCCAGGTGGCCCTCGCGTGGGTCATGAGGTACCCGGGCGTGGTGGGCCCGATCGCGAGCGCGACCTCCACCGGCCACGTGGCCGAGATGATGGGGGCCATCGCCCTGGAGCTGACCGACGAGGAGTTCGCGCGTCTGGACACCGCCGGCAGGTGACCGCACCCGCTGCGGGCGCACCGCTTGCGGTGCAGGTCTGGAGCGACTACATCTGCCCGTTCTGCCACGTCGCGCGTGAGCGCATGGCGTACCTCGAGCGTGAGTACGCCGCGCAGGTGGAGTGGTTCCCGTTCGACCTGCACCCCGAGTACCCGGACGACGGCCTGCGCCGGGCCACTCTGGAGACCCTCTACGGCGGGCCGGGCTTCGACGATCCGGTGCGCGAGATGGCCACCACCGCGGGGCTGCCGTACAACCCGCACCCCGACATTGTGCCGCGCAGCCGCCGCGCACTGGAGCTGACCGAGTGGTCGCGCGCGCGGGGAGACGGGTCGCACCACGGGCTCCACACGGCGATCATGGACGCCTGCTTGCGCGACGGCCGCGACATCACGTCCTGGGATGTGCTGGCCGACGTGGCGCGCGCGGAGGGACTCGATGCCGAGGCCGGCCGTGCCGCCGTGGAGGCCGGGGCGCACGCCGCGGCAGTGGACGAATCCACCGCATGGGCGCAGGCCGCGGGCATCACGGGGGTGCCCGGAATCGTGCTTGCCGGACGCCTCCTGATCAGAGGAGTGGTGCCGTGCGAGGATCTCGACGAGGCCGTCCGGGCGGTGCGTGAGGCCCCCGGGTAGGGATCCCGGACGCCCCGCAGGAGGGGCTCTGCCCCCGAGGGGTACGACCCCACGTTGCACTCCCCGGGTGGGTCGTGTACGAATCCCCATCCTCCCGGGGTCAGGTGGCGTTCCCCGCCCACCCCGGGAAGTGTGTGACGCGTCAATGATCCAGATCCCGACAACCACCCTGACTAGGCCTCACCCGGCAACGCGCGCCTAGCGCGCTCGGGGCACGGGACCGACCGGAAGATCGAGATGGCGATGACCGACACGCCGCGCATTGTGGTGGGGGTGCCCCGGGAGCACCGCGCCGGGGAGACCCGCGTGGCGCTCTCGCCGACCGCCCTGCCCCAGATCACCCAGGCGGGCTTCGATGTGGTGATCGAGGCCGGGGCGGGCGACCGTGCCGGATACCCGGACGCCACGTTCACCGCGCGCGGCGCGCGCGTGGGCACCCGCGATGAGGCCTTCGGGACCGATGTGGTGGTACAGGTGAACGTGATGGACGCCGACGCGTCAAGCGCCGATCTGTCGCGGCTGCGTCCGGGCCAGGTGGTGATCGGCGCGGTCGCGCCCTTCGCCCGCCCCGAGGTGGTGAAGGCCGTCGCGGCGACCGGGGCCACGCTCTTCGCCCTCGAGCTCGTGCCCCGCACCACGCGCGCGCAGTCGATGGACATCCTGTCGTCGCAGGCTGCCGTGGCCGGCTACAAGGCCGTCCTGACGGCGGCGAACGCACTGCCGAAGATGTTCCCGTTGCTCACCACGGCGGCCGGCACCATCGCCCCCGCCAAGGTGTTCATCGTGGGCGCGGGCGTGGCGGGTCTGGCGGCCATCGCCACGTCACGCCGGCTCGGTGCGCTGGTGGAGGCCTACGACGTACGGCCCGCCGCGCGCGAGGAGGTCGAGTCGCTCGGGGCCCGGTTCGTGGAGCTTCCCCTCGAGACCGGTCAGGAGGCGGGCTCCGGCGGGTACGCCACGCAGCTGTCGGAGGAGGCCATCCGGAAGCAGCAGGAGCTGATGGCGACGACGGTCGCGGCCAGCGACGTGGTCATCACCACGGCCCAGGTCCAGGGCAGCACCGCGCCGGTCATCATCACCACCGAGATGGTGAGGGGGATGGCCCCGGGTTCGGTGATCATCGACCTCGCCGCCGAGCAAGGTGGCAACTGTGAGCCCACCGTGGCGGGGGAGACCGTGGATGTGGATGGCGTGAGGGTGATCGGTGTGGTCAATCTGCCCGGCGCGATCCCCGTGCATGCCAGCCAGTTGTTCGGCAAGAACGTGGCGAACTTCCTCGGCCTCATGGTGGTCGATGGTCGGTTCGACCCGGGCGTCGATGACGCCGTCATGAAGGAGAGCGTCGTCGCGTCCGGCGGCGATGTGGTCAACAACCGCGTGCGCGAGGCCCTGGGCCTCGAGCGGCTGCCCGAGCCGGAGCCTCCGGCGCCGGCGCCCGTGACCGACGACGCCCCGGTCCCCGAGGAGGCCGCCACGTGAACGTCAGCACCGAGTTCATCATCACCGGGTTGTTCGTGTTCGCACTCGCGGGCTTCCTGGGCTTCGAGATGATCAGGCGCGTCCCGCGCCTGCTGCACACGCCCCTGATGGCACTCACCAACGCCCTGTCGGCGATCTCCCTGGTGGGGTCGATCGTGGTGCTCGGCCGGCAGTACTCGACCTACGCCACGATCCTCGGCTTCATCGCGGTGGTGGCCTCGACCATCAACGTGGTCGGCGGCTTCCTGATCACCGACAAGATGCTCAAGATGTTCAAGCCGCGCCAGAAGCCGGCGAAGCCCGCGTCCGGCGCGGCCGACGGCGGTGCCGCGTGACCGATCTGGCCACCACCCTCTCGACCGTGTTCATCGATCCGGACAGCGGCCGGGCCGTTGCCATCGGCGTGCTCTATCTGGCGGGCGTCATCGGCTTTGTGCTCTCGCTGAAGTGGATGTCCGACGCCAAGACGGCGCGCCGGGGCATCATGGCCGGCGAACTCGGGTTCGCTCTGGCGGTCATCGGCACGCTGCTCATGCCGGGGATCACCTCGACCGGGTACATCTACATCGCGGTCGCCCTGCTGATCGGCGCCGCCATCGGCGTGCCGCTCGGCCTGCTGGTGCCGATGACGGCGATGCCCCAGCGCATCGCGCTGTCGCATGCCTTCGGCGCCCTCGCCGCGGGCCTGGTCGGCATCGTGGAGTTCTACAACGCCGCACCCGACATCACGCCATTCGTGATGGTGGTGCTGGGCATCGAGATCGTGCTGGGAGCCCTGGTGTTCACGGGGTCCCTGCTGGCCGCGGGCAAGCTGCAGGAGATCCTGCCGCAGCGGCCGTTCACCTACCCCGGCCAGCTGCTCGTGAACTTCGGCGTGCTGGCCGTCGCGGTCGTGCTCATCGCCGTCCTCGCGATCGATCCCGGCCAGTCGTGGGCCGTGCCGGTCATCATCGCCGCCGGCCTGATCTTCGGCGTGTTCCTGAT
>SXQZ01000144.1 GCA_005792725.1 Actinomycetota bacterium | reverse complement strand
CTCCGGCCGGAGATCGTGGTCCACGCCGCGGCCTACAAGCACGTGCCGATGATGGAGATCAACCCCATCCAGGCGATCGCCAACAACGCCCTGGCCACCGCCACGCTGGCGGACCTGGCCACGCGCCACAACGTGGAGCGGGTATGCCTCATCTCCACCGACAAGGCCGTGGAGCCCAAGACCGTGATGGGCGGCACGAAGGCCCTGGCGGAGCGCATCGTGGAGATGCACGGCCGCCAGGCGGCGACGCGGTTCGCGGCCGTGCGGTTCGGCAACGTGCTGGGCTCATCCGGGTCGGTGCTGCCGATCTTCCGCCGGCAGATTGCTGCCGGCGGCCCCGTGACCGTGACGCACCCGGACATGACGCGGTACTTCATGACGATCCCCGAGGCCGTGCAGCTGGTGATCGAGGCCACGGGCATCGCCGACGGGGGTGACGTGTTCGTGCTCGACATGGGCGAGCCCGTGCGCATCATGGACCTCGCCCACAACATGATTCGGCTCTCGGGGATGGAGCCCGGCCGTGACATCCAGATCGATGTCACGGGCGTCCGCCCGGGCGAGAAGCTGCATGAGGAGCTGTTCAACCTCGACGAGCAGGTGCGCCCCACGCGCTACGGGGGAATCCTGCGCGCCACCCGTCCACCCCTCGACCCGGCCGTGCTCATGGCGCGCATCGAGATGTTGCGCGCCGCCGTGGCCACCGGTGACCCCGGTGTGGCCTCGGCGGCCCTGTGGTCATCGCTGCGGGCGGGCAGGGACGACGCGGCGTTCGGCGAAACGGGGGAGAGGCAACCACGCGACCAGGGGGAGCACCGATGACCACAGCGGCCGTGACGATGCTGGCCGGACCCGACATCCTCCCCGGGGGCTGCGTTCACGTGCGGCCCGGGGGCGTGCTGTCCCGGGTGCACCGCACCTGCCCCGAGCATCACGCCGATGCATCCTGCGTGGGCCGTCACGCCGACGGCAGCGGGCTCGTGTACTGGTGCCCCGACGGCCGCCACCACCTCGCCGCGGAGCACCGCTGACCGCCGTACCCCCGCTCGCCCCGGTGCCAGGCACGTCGCAGCGGCCCCCAACCCCGCTGACCGGCACGTGAGACCGCAGCCCGTCTGACTCCCCCGGCACCGCGGGCGGGGTGCGGGTGGAGCGGCGGCGAGGGATAAAGTGTGCTTATGGATCTGCGCCAGTTGCTCACCTTCCGGACGGTGGTCGACAAGGGGTCGTTCTCGCACGCGGCGGATGAGCTCGGCATCTCGCAGCCGGCGGTGTCGTTCCAGATCCGCTCGCTCGAGGACCGCATCGGCGAGCGCCTGCTCGATCGCAGCGGGCGCCGGGTGACCCTCACCGATGCGGGGCGCGTGGTCGACACGCACGCCCGCCGAATGCTGGTGCTCGAGGCCGAGTTGATGCGTGATGTCGCGGGGCTCTCCGATCACCTGTCGGGCCCGCTCCTCCTGGGGTCGTCCACCGGTCCGGGGGAACTGCTGCTGCCGCACCTGCTCGGCGGGTTCAAGCGCGAGAACGCGGACGTCGAGGTGTCGCTGGTCGTGCAGGACACCCAGACGGTGTGCGATCGGGTCCTGGACGACGAGATCGAGTTGGGCGTGGTCGGGGCGGCCCGTCCGCACCGCGGCCTCGTGTTCGAGCCGTTCGTCCGCGACGAGTTGGTGGTGATCTGCCCACCCGACCATCCCCTCGCCACGCGCCGCCGCATCGCACTGGCCGACCTGGCATCGCAGCCGCTGATCCTCCAGCAGCGCGGGTCCGGGGTGCGGGCCGTGCTCGAATCGGCCTTCCGCGCCGTGGGCATCCGCATGCGTGACCTCGATGTCAGCCTCGAACTGGGCCTGCAGCAGTCGGTTCGCGTGGCCGTGCTCGACGGCCTGGGTATCACGGTGATCTCCCGTCTCGCGGTGGAGCACGACATCGCGGAGGGGCACCTCGTCGGCATCGAGGTGGAGGGCGCCGTCCTGGCCCGTGACTTCTCATTGGTGCGGCACGCCGGCCGCACCCCGAGCCGGGTGAGCGAGGGCTTCGTGGTGTTTGCCCGCGAGCACCTGGGCGACCTCGTGCCCCCGGCGGGGGGCCCCGCCGTACCCGCAGAGCCAGGGGAGTCGTGACGGGCACCGATACGCGCTGCGACGTCCTGGTCGTGGGCTCGGGCGGTGCGGGGATGAGCGCGGCGGTGGCCGCGCGTGACCTCGGCGCGGCCGTGGTGGTCATCACGAAGGCGGCCCTCGGCGCCTCGAACACCGGCCGGGCCCAGGGCGGCATCCAGGCCGCGGTGGGCGGGGACGACACCACCGGTGACCATCTTGAGGACACCTTGGCGGCGGGGCACGGGGACGGTGACCCGGCGCTCGTGCGCACGCTCGTGGAGGGCGGGCCGGGCGCCATCGAGTGGCTGTCGTCCCTCGGCGTCGCCTTCACCCGCGATGACGGCACTCTTCGGGTCATCCGCTGCGGCGGCGCCCGCCGCCCCCGCCTGCTGCAGGCCGGGGAGCGCACGGGGGCCGAGATGGTGCAGGCCCTCCGGACGGCGGTGCGGGCCAGCGGTGCGGAGGTCCGCGAGTCCACGGCGCTCGACGCGCTTGAGCGTACGGGGGAGGGCTGGCGCGCCACCATCTGCGCCCGGGGCGGCGCACGGGCGTACGTCGACGCCGGGACGGTGGTGCTCGCGGCGGGCGGCGGCCTGGGCGGCGAGGCCGCGCGCATCGGTGAGCGCTCCACCAATCACCCCGATGCCACGCCGGAGGTGCTCGAGATGGCCCTCGCGCTTGGCGCTGCGGGGCGCGACCTCGACTCCTGGCAGCGGCACCCCACGGGAGCCGTCTGGCCCTCGGGCCTCGCGGGCTACGCCCTGCCCGAGACCACACGCTCGTATGGCGCCACGCTGCACGACGCCGACGGCGAGCGGTTCGTCGACGAACTCGCACCCCGGGATGTGGTGGCGGATGCCATCATCCGCATCGTCGCGGAGGGGCGGGGGGCAGCCGCGCCCGATGGCACCATGGGGGTGTGGCTCGATACCCCGGCCATCGACCGGGACAACGGCCCCGGGTTCACGGCCGAGCGTCTGGCGTACGTCCACAACCGGTATCTCAAGCAGGGGGTTGACATCACCACGGAGCGCGTCCTCGTGTATCCGGTGCTCCACTACCGCAATGGCGGGCTCGTCATTGACGCGCAGGGCCACACCACCCTGCCGCGCCTCTATGCCGCCGGCGAGATCACCGGGGGCGTGCACGGCACCAACCGCCTCATGGGGAACTCGCTGCTCGACACCGTGGTGTTCGGCCGCATCGCCGGGGCGGCCGCCGCCCGGGAGGCGGCCGCGTGAGCCGCGCCGGCGACTTCCTCACGCTGCCCGGCCGCCCGGAGAAGCCGCGCCAGTTCGGCTTGACCCACGTCATCGACAAGGGCCTGTCGCTTCGCCAGATCGAGGACCTGTTCGAGTCATCCGGGGACTACATCGACATCGTGAAGCTCGGGTGGGGCACGGCGTACGTGATGCCGAACCTGCGCGAGAAGGTGAGGCTGTACGAGTCGCTCGGCGTCGCCACGGTCCTCGGGGGCACCTTCTGGGAGACGTGCCTGGTGCAGGGCCGGCTCGAGGAATGGAAGGACTTCGTGGGCGGGCTCGGCCTGCGGCACGTCGAGGTCTCCGACGGCACCATCGATCTGCCGCACGAGCGGAAGCTCGAGTACATCGAGGAGTACGCGCAGGACTTCACGGTCCTCTCGGAGGTCGGTTCGAAGGACAACGACGTGGTCATCGCCCCGTACCGCTGGGTTGAGCTGATCGACGCCGAACTGCGGGCTGGCGCCTGGAAGGTCATCACGGAGGCCCGTGAGAGCGGCACCGCCGGTGTGTTCCGCGGCGACGGAGAGGTGCGCATGGGCCTCATCGACGAGATCGTCCATGCCATTGATGCCCACCGCCTGCTGTTCGAGGCCCCGCAGAAGTCGCAGCAGGTCTGGTTCGTCCGTACGTTCGGGGCCAACGTCAATCTGGGGAACATCCCGCCCGAGGAGGTCATCCCCCTCGAGACCCTCCGCCTCGGCCTGCGCTCGGACACCCTGTTCACCATGACCCCCATCGGCCACGTGGACGGCGCGGGCATCTAGCCTCGTGGGCATGCGTGCCCCGGTCGCCGCCGTGGCGCTTGCCACCCTGATCCTCCCGGCGCTGGCCGGGCAGGCGGCCGCGCGCCCCATGGGGCATGTGTTCGACTGGAGCCACGAGCTCAATCTGGAGGAGCACCCCCGCTGGCGCCCCACCGGGCCGCTGCCGATTCCGGGCGCCACGTGGCTCCGCATGGTCAACGCGACCCTGACGGCGGCCGGGGCCAGCAACCTGTGGTTCAGCGGCTTCGGCGCGCTGCCGTTCGACATCCCGGTCTCACCGCGCGAGCCGTCGGCGTGGCGCAACCCCGCGACGTTCACACGGCTCCACCGGGCAACCGGGCTCTCGTGGGATGTCAACGTCGAGGCCCGCGCCGCCAAGGAGGCGCTCTGCGTGTTCCCGCGCCGGCCCGCGACGTGCACGCCGACCGGTGCCGTATTCCGGCCCGGCACCGTCGCGCCCACGCGGCGCATGTCACTGCTGGACCCCGCCTACCGGCGCGCGGCGCTCGCCGAGATCCGCCGCATCGTGCCCACGCTGCGCACGGCGCCGTATGTCTTTTCGTACACCGGGTCGGATGAGCCGATCGTGGTGCTCCCCGCCGGCACGGCCGCCCGCAGCGCCCGGTGGCGCCGGCAGTCGGCTGCGATCGAGCGCGAGTACGGCTTCCCCCCGCCGCGCGCAGACGCCCGGCGCACCACGTCGCCCACCGCCGGGCTCCAGTGGCTGGCCTACTCGCGGTGGACCAGCACGCGCTTCTTCCGCATGAAGGCCGAGCAGGCCGCGCTGATCCGGCGGCTCGATCCCGGCGCCCGGGTCGCCCCCAACGACTACGCCTTCATCGATGGCTTCATGCCCTGGGACTACTCCGCGCTCGGGGCCTTCGCCGACATCGTCGAGGCTGACCCCTACGTGTCGTATGCCGAGCGGAGCAACCCCGGGCGGGGTCGCTACAACCCCGGCTTCGGCGCCAAGTTCCTCTCGGACCTCACCGGGCGGGATGTGCGCATCGTGGTTCAGGCGTTCCCCTATTCCGGATTCGCCCCCGCGATCTCCGATGTCGAGACCTGGTCAAGTCAGGCCCTGCGCGCCGGTGCCACCCACATCAGCCTCTTCGCCATGCAGAACCCGCGCTTCACCGACCGCAGGCTCTACACGGGGATGCTGGGCCTGGCGTCGCGGCTGCGCGATCTCGACCTGCCTGCGGCACCCATGGACCCCGCGACGGTGGTCGTGTACTCACTGATGAGCGAGGGGCAGGGGCAGCCCGCGAGGACCGGTGATGCCCGCTACCGCGCCTCGGGCGATGCGCTGTACACGACCTACGCACTGCTCGGTGAGTTGAATGGCGCGCCGTTCGTGTTCGACACCGACGAGCGCCTGACCGCCGAAAGGGCGCGGCTGTCGCGGGCGAAGGTCGTCTGGTTGCCCCGCGCCGACACGGTGACCCGTGCGTTCGCCGAGGCCCTGCGCGACTGGGTGGGCACCGGCGGGTTCCTGGTGGTCACCGACCCGACCGCATTCGCGCGCACGCCGGGCAACGAGGATCTCTCCGACATCGGATCGGCCCTCATGGGGGGCCGTCGGGCAGGCAGGGGGGGCGCGGTGGTCCTGGTGAGGAGCGGCGCCCTCGCACCGGACGTTCCCCCCGACCTCCATGCGGTGCCGGTGGACGACCGGCGGTCATGGGCGTTCTCCGACGTTCCCGCGGGCGCAACCGTGGTCGCCACCCACCTCGACCAGCGCCCCGCGGCCGTGCTGCGCACGGTAGGGCGGGGGCGGGTGCTGTCGTTCGCGGCCGATCCCATGACGCCCGGATCCCTCGTGGAGCCCATGGACCTCGTGCCGCTCATCGGGCACATCCAGCGCAGTGCCGGTGGCAGCACCGGCCACCGCTCATGGACATGGCGCATCCCGGGCACGGCCGACCTCCCGCCCTGGGACGGTGCGTAGGTGGCCGTCTTCATCTGTCCTCGGTGCGCCCACCGCGCGGCGGGCGCCGAGCGCACGGAGGGCCACCAGCCGCGCGGCTGCCCGCGCTGCGGGTTCGGCTTCACCGTCGAGTTGATGGACGACTACTACGCGGGACCCCTCACCGCACTGGTCTGCTGCGATCGCGACCGCCGCGTGCTGGTGGCGGGGCACGCCGCCACTCCCATCACCGGGTGGCCTGAGCACGCGCTGATCGGCTGCGAGGTGTCCGCGGCGCTGGGCCTCGCCTTCCCCGGCGCGCCCGATGACCCGATCGCCCGCGCCCTGGAATGGGGGGTCCGCGTGCTGCGGCAGCCATGCACCTTCCGGCCGTGCGGGCGGGACGACGACCGCGACGCGGTTGCCGATATCTTCCCGGCGTATGACGATGACGGGGGCCTGCTCCTCGCCCTCACCCCGGTGACGAAGGGATAGCCATGGAGACCCGCCGCCTCGGCGCATCCGACCTCGACCTCACGGTCATCGGCCTCGGCACCTGGCAGTTCGGCGGGCGCTGGGGGGGTGCGGACGACCGTGACAGCGAGGAGGCCTGCCACGCGGCGCTCGACGCCGGCATCAACTGGATCGACACGGCCGACATCTATGGCCAGGGGCGCGCGGAGCAGGTCGTCGGCCGGGTGGTCCGCGCGCGCCGCGACGATGTCATCGTGGCCACCAAGGGCGGCGTGGCCTGGGAGGTCACCGGGAGCGGCCTTCAGATCTGGCGCGAGACCTCGGGCGCGTACCTGCGCATGGCGCTCGAACGCTCCCTCACGGCCTTCGGCATCGATGCCGTCGACCTCTATCAGGTCCACTGGCCCGTCCCCGGTGTGGCCGCCGACGACACCTTCGCCGAGCTCCTGGCGATGCGCGACGAGGGGAAGATCCGCTGGCTCGGGGTCTCCAACTACCACGTCGCCGACCTCGAGGCCGCCCGCACCGCCGGGCCCTTCGTATCGCTCCAGTCGGGCTACCACGTGATGCGGCCCCATGTGGAGGCGGCCGAGCTGCCGTGGTGCGGTGAGCATGGCGTGGGGGTGCTGGCGTACGGGCCGTTGGCCCACGGCCTGCTGACCGGGCGGATGGACGAGTCCACGGTGTTCGCCCCCAACGACTGGCGCAGCCAGAGCGAACTGTTCGCCGATGGGCACTTCGCGGATCGCATCGCCGTCGTGCGGGCCCTCGCGGAGATCGCCGCACGGTCGGGGCGCCCCGGAGGCGTGGCCGAGCTGGCCGTCGCGTGGGTGCTCCGCCGGCCTGAGGTCACGGCGGCGATCGTGGGCGCGCTCGTCGTAATAATAGTAGTAATAATAATAGTGCCGCGAGGTCGCCTTGATCCCGTTGAAGACCACGCCCGCAATCGGCGTGTTCGCCGTCTCGAGGACCTTGGCCGCGCGCTGGATGGTTTCGCGGCGCGCCCGGCCGGCGGCGACGACAAGGAGACTGGTGTCAACGCGAGTCGCGAGCACGACGGGGTCGGTGACGACGAGCGTGGAGGGCGCGTCGCAGACAACGATGTCGAAGCGCCCGTTCAATTCCTTGAT
>SXQZ01000143.1 GCA_005792725.1 Actinomycetota bacterium | reverse complement strand
GCGAAAGAAATGAAAGTGCGGCGGCGACCGCTGTCGCGTGGTCGTACTTGGTCCACTGGTTCTCGTTGTCTTGCGCACGCGTACCACCCCGCTGACGTTGGCCGAGCAGTGCATGGACAGCACGCCGGTCTCGGGCAGGCGGTCGTTCATCAGCGTGAAGATCGACTTCTTGATCTCCCCGCCGTAGCGGGTGCCACCGATGAGGATCTCCAGCTCCGTGAGGTTGAGCGTCACGAAGCCACCGGAGTTGGTTCCGTGCACGGCCGGGTCGGCCTTGAACTCGGGTGCGTGCAGGATGACGGCACGCGGCTGGTGTACCGCGATCTCATCCGGAAGGGCCGGGATGAACATGGTGCGGGCGAAGAGCGTGTGCCATGCCGAGTCGCTCACCAGGCGCAGGGGAAGGCGGTGCTCGGGGTGCGCGCCGGCGAAGGCGTCCAGCACGAACAACTCCCGGCCATCGGAGAGCCAGGCGACGAGGTCCGTGCGGATCTGTGCGTTGTGCTCGGGGGCGATGGGCTGGTTGGGACCCCACCACACGCGGTCGTCGCTGCCGGGCTCCTTGACGGTGAACTTGTCCTTGGGGGAGCGGCCCGTGTTGGGCGCGGTGTTCACCAGAAGCGGGCCGCCGGCGGAGATCTGGCCCTCGCCGCGGCGGAGGGCGTGCTCGTAGAGCTCCTCCGTCGTGGGGTTCCAGTGGATGGCGCCCGACGTCGTGATGCCGTGGGCGTCCAGGCCGACCGGGCCGTTGCCGTTGCTCATGCATTCCCTCCGGTGGGATTTCGCTGCGACACGGGGCGTGCACACGCCGCGCGGTTCGGGAAACGTAGTCGTTCCGCCCCCGGAACACGGCATCGGACGGAGGGCCACTCGTCCCGCTGATAGCGTCGCCGTCGTGCGCAGGGATGACCTGGATACGGCCGGCATCAACGTGCCCGTGCTCGCCACGGTGTGCGCGGGCTCGCTTCCGCCTCCCGCCAACTGGGCTCCGCGGCTCGAGCGGTTGGGGCTCGACGTGATCACCACGGGTGCGCGTGCGGACGATCCGGCCGGGGTGGCGCAGGCCGTCGCGGCCGTGCCGTTCCGTCCCGTCATGGGCCGCGCCGGCGACCCCAGCGCCCTCGCGGCCGCCGGCGCGCGCATCGTGGTGACCGACGGCCCTGTCCCCGCGGGCGCATATGCCTTCGCGCCGGATGAGGCCATGGTGACCCCGATCTCCGCCGACGGCCCGCCGGAGGACGCGAACGACGTGGCGCGGGACGTGCTCGCGGCCGCCCGTACAGGCCGGGCCTCCGCACTCTGGGTGGCAGCCCCCGACCTGTCCGCGCTTCCCGAGGACGTGGTCGAGGCGAAGCTCATGGCACTGACGCAGGGCACCCGGATGGCCCGGCTGTGGCTGGCGAAGCAGCAGAGCGACTCCGATTAGCGTCCGTGCCCCGGCAACCCCGGTGTCAGGTTCTTGCCGGGTTCAACCGGTCAGCACGGGTTCAATCGGTCGTGGCACCGCCGACGTGCGCGCAGGGCGATTGACATCTCCCGGGCATCAGGACCCCCCGGGGACGGGTCGGGTACGTGGCACCCGGCAGGCAGGGGGTCGCCCGCGGGTGCGGCCTATCGTTCGGGGTATGCAGCGTGCAGCGTTCGTGTCCCTCGGTGCGGCCCTCCTGGTGTCCGCCGTGATCACCTCGCCGGCACTCGGCGCCTGGGTGGGTCCGCCCACGACCATCTCGGTCACCAGCGACGACGGCCTGGTTCCGGCCGGCGCCGCGCAGGCCCCGGCCATCGCGATCGACGCCGCGGGCGTCGTGACCGCCGTCTGGGAGCAGTGGGTGGGGGACTTCAGGGACGTGCGGATCCGCGCCGCCCGCTTCGTCGACGGTGCGTGGGGGGCACCGGTGCCCCTGTCCGCAACCGGCGCCGATGCCGGCTCCGCAGCGGTGGCCACCGATGCGGAGGGCAACGTCACAGTCGCGTGGTTGCGGCCACCGGGCATGGGGGCATCGGTCGTGCAGGCTGCGCGCTTCACGAGCGGCGGGTGGTCGGCGCCGGTCACGCTGTGGTCGGCGCCGGGCCGCCGTGGGACCGCCCCGGCGGTGGCGGCGGTCGGCAGCGGCACCGCGGTGGTCGCCTGGGGGTCATGCCCGGCCTCGGGCCCGGGGGACTGCTCGGTCGGCTTCACCCGCTTCGCCGCGGGCGCGTGGGCACCCGCATCCGACCTTACGGCCGGTCCCGGCTCCCATACGCCGGGGGTTATCAGGGCGGGTGCCCCCGGGGAGGCCGCGGCCTGGTGGTGGGCGCCAGGGCACATCGTGACGGCTACGTGGACCACCGCTGGGGGCTGGGCTGGGCCGTCGTCGGTGGGCAGCGGGGTCAACACGCCGTCGCTTGCGATGAACGCCTCCGGGCAGGGCGTGCTGACGTGGATGGAGGCCGACGCGGTCATGGTCGCCATGCGCGTGGGCGAGGCCTGGGGCGTTGCCGAGGCCATCTCCCCGGGTGATGTCAGCCCCCGCCGCCCGGTGGCGGCGATCGATGCGGCCGGCACCGTGACGGTGGCCTGGCAAGGATCGCCAGCCGTCGGGGGTGGCCCCGTGACCGTGGCGGCGCGTCGGCGCGTGGGCGGCGCGTGGGACCCCGTCGCCACCGTATCGGGTGACGACCACGGGTTATTCAACCCCCGGCCCGAGATCACCGTGGGCGCCCTGGGCGCCGTGACCGTGACGTGGGTCGGCACCCTTCCCACCGGCCGGGAGGTGGTACGCGCCGCGCACGCGGTCAACGGAGCCTGGGGCGCTCCGGTCACCATCCTCGCGCCTGCCTCCGGTGCGGTCGGCGTACCCTCGCAGGCCGTGGCCACCGATCCCCTCGGGCGCGTGATGGCGGTATGGGAGGAGAGCCGCGGCGGGACCTCATCCGTGAAGGCAGTCCGGATGCAGGGTGTACCGGGCGCCCCCACCGGCGCTGCGGCCACGGCGGGGGAGGCATCGGCGGAGGTCTCGTGGACGGCGCCGCGTGACGACGGCAGCGCCGCAATCACCGGTTACCGGGTCACGGCCACTCCCGGCGGGCATACGTGCACCACCGCGACCACGGCGTGCCGGGTGGCCGGTCTCTCCGGTGGCACCGCGTACGCGCTCACGGTGGCCGCGGTGAACGGCATCGGCACGGGGCCGGAGTCGGCGCCGACCGCGCAGGTGATCCCGACGGTCGCCCCCCCCGTGGTGCGCTCCCTGAAGACGACGATCCGGCTGAGCCGGCGCGTGCTTACCACCACCGGACTGGCAGCCACCGGTGTGACCCGGGTCAACCAGCGGCTCACGGCAAAGGGGCGTAAGGCCCGCAGCGGTATGTGCCGTATTCTGCGCGCGGCCAAACGCGGCTCTCCTCGCACATTCCGCTGCCGCGCCCGGCTCACACCCGCCCGGTGGACCGTGAGGACGCAGACCCGGGACGCGCGGGGAGTGCTCGCGCGGAGCACTCGCGCCGTCCGGGTGCGTTAGGCGGAGCCCTCCGCCAGGCGATTGCGCCTGCGGGCGGAGAAGTACGTGGCCTGCGGGTGGTGCATCACGATGGCCGCCGTGCTCTGCTCCGGGGTCAACTGGAAGGCGCTCGTGAGCGCCAGGCCCATCTCCCCGGGGTGCGGGCTGAGCAGGCGCAGCACATCTACATGCTGCGCCATGTCCGGGCATGCCGGGTAGCCCCATGAGTAGCGCCGGCCCTGGTCGGTGCCCAGGCCCAACTCGCGCTTGATGCGTGCGTGCACCAGATCGGCCATGCCCTCCGCGGCCTCCACGGCCAGCCCGTGCGCGAAGTAGGCCTCGGTGTACTCCTCCTGCTCCTGCAGGTGGTCCAGATACGCGGTCGCCTCCTGCCCGACCGTCACGGTCTGGAGGGCGATCACGTCGCGCACGCCGGAGTCCACCGGGCGCAGGTAATCGGCCAGGCACAGCCGGCGGCCCTCGTCCTGGCGGGGGAAGGCGAAGCGCGCGGCCTCGTCGCCGGTGGCGGGGTCGAAGACCACCACGTCGTCACCGTCGCGCCCGGCGGGGAAGTACCCGTAGGTGGCACGCGGCACGATCCAGCCGTCCTCGATGGCGCGCCGCTCCATCTCGTTCCTGCGGGGCCGGAACTCCTCGCGCAGCAGGCGCTCGAACTCGGCGTCATCCTGGCCACGCCCGCCCCACGACATCTTGTAGAGCGATTTGTCGTCCATGCGCGCGAACATCTCGCTGACGTCGAAATCGGTCACGCGCACGGCGCCCCAGAACGGCGGCTCGGGCACGGGGGCATCGTCCAGCTGCACCGGCTCGGCGGCCGGCCGCGGGCGCGCGCTGGCCTGCGCGACCTTCGCGGCGCTCTCATGGGCCTCGTCCACGCGTTCCTGACGGAACGCCGACCGGTCATCGGGGTTCTGGAGGCGGTCCACCGCCCCGAGTCCGTCGAAGGCGTCCTTGCAGTAGAAGACGCCGCCGGCGTAGGGCTCCCCGTCCTCCAGGAAGAGGGTGCGCCGCCCGAACTGCCGGTTGATGGCGGCCCCGCCGATCAGTACCGGATAGTCCATCCCGCGCGCCGCCAGTTCGTGCACGAGCAGGGGCATCTGCTTGCTCGTGGAGACGAGCAGTGCGGACACGCCGATGACGTCGGCCCGGTGCTCCACGGCGGCATCGATGATGGACGTGACCGGTACCTGGCGACCCAGATCGTGCACGGTGTAGCCGTTGTTCTTGAGGATGGTGCCCACGAGGTTCTTGCCGATGTCGTGCACGTCGCCGTACACGGTTGCCAGCACCACGGTGCCCTTGGTGTAGCCCTCGACCTGGTCGAGGAACTGCTCCAGATAGGCCACGCTCTTCTTCATCACCTCCGCGCTCTGCAGCACGTAGGGGAGGATCAGCTCGCCCCGGCCGAAGCGGTCGCCCACTTCCTTCATGGCGGGCAGCAGCACCTCGTTGAGCACCGCGATGGCGGGGTCATTCGAACGCCCGCCGCGCTGGTCGAGTGCCGCGTCGATGTCGGCCTCCACGCCCTCGGGCACGCGGTGGAGGATCCGCTCGACGAGCACCTCGTCCGGAGGCATGTCCTTGAAGCGCGCGGTGGGGTCGGGGGCCTCTGTGGCCTCCACGCCCTCGTATTTGGCGATGAAGCGGGGAAGGGCGTCGTCGCGGCGGCCAAAGATGAGGTCGTCGGCAAGGTCCACCTCGTCCGCGGGGATCTCGCCCATGGGCCGGATGTGCGTGGGGTTGATCATCGCGAGGTCGAGGCCGGCGTCAACCGCGCGTGCCAAGAACACGCTGTTGAGCGTGGCGCGCGCCGGCGGGGAGAGGCCGAACGACACGTTGGAGACGCCGAGGCTCGTCCAGACCCCCGGCAGGTGCTCCTTGATCAGGCGGATACCCTCGATGGTGGCGGCACCGGAGGACCGGTACTCCTCCTCGCCGGTGGCGAGGGTGAAGGTGAGGGCATCGAAGATGAGCGCCTCCGGGGCCAGCCCGTACTCGCCGCACACGATGTCGTGGATCTTCCTTGCCACGCCCAGCTTGGCCTCGCCGGTCTTGGCCATGCCGATCTCGTCGTCGATGGTCAGCGCCACCACCGCGGCGCCGTGCTTCTTCACGATCGGCACCACCTGGTCAATCTTCACGCGCCCGTTCTCCATGTTGATGGAGTTGACGATCGCACGCCCGGGGTACGCGGCGAGCGCGGCCTCGACGGCCTCGGCCTCGGTGCTGTCAATCATCAGCGGGGCCTCGACGCCCATCGCCAGCTTCTTGGTGAGGATGGCGATCTGTTCGGGTTCGTCGGCCCGCTCGGTCAGCGCCACGCACACGTCGAGGACGTGGGCGCCGAACTCCACCTGCTCCCGGGCGACGGCCAGCGCGCCGTCGTAGTCGTCGGCGAGGATCATCTCCTTGATCTTGCGGCTGCCCTGCGTGTTGACGCGCTCGCCCACGATGGTGGGGCGGGGCTGCTGGCCCAGGTCAACCGTGCGCATGGCGCTGGCAACCCGGGGCGTCCGGGGCACGGTGGGGTGCGCGTGCGGGGTCACGTCCTTCAGCGCGGCGACGATGGCCCGGATGTGGTCGGGCGTGCTGCCGCAGCAGCCGCCCACCACGCTGGGCCCGAAGTCGGCCACCATGGCGGCGATCTGCCGGGCCATCTCGTCGGGGCCCAGGTCGTAGTGCGCCACCCCGCCCACATTCCGCGGCAGCCCGGCGTTGGGCACGACCGAGATGGGCGTGCGCGAGTGGGAGCACATGTACGCCACCGGCTCGCGCAGGTGCTCAGGCCCGACGGAGCAGTTGGTGCCGATCACGTCGGCGCCCATGGCCTCGAGGATCGTGACGACCGCACCCACGTCGGTGCCCAGCAGCATGCGGCCGGTCTGGTCGAGGGCCACCTGGGCCTGGATCGGCACCGACGTGCCCAGGTCCTGGAACGCCAGC
Source organism: Actinomycetota bacterium (assembly GCA_005792725.1). Lineage (GTDB taxonomy): Bacteria > Actinomycetota > Thermoleophilia > Miltoncostaeales > Miltoncostaeaceae > SYFI01. The sequence goes on along the minus strand of SXQZ01000143.1, from coordinate 13,390 downwards.
CGGATGCCGTGGATGGCCGCCCGGGTCTCGAGGATGTCCTGCTGGGTCTCGATGAGCAGCACGTCGGCGCCGCCCGTCATCAGTCCCACGGCCTGCACTCGGATCTGCCCCGCGAGCTCGTCGAATGTGATCCCCGACAGTTTCGGGTCGTCGGTGCCCGGCAGCATTCCCGTGGGGCCGATCGATCCGATCACGAAGCGCGGGGTGCCGTCGGCGGCCTCGTAGTCGTCGCAGGCGCGGCGGGCGTTGGAGGCCGCGGCCACGTTGATGTCGGTGACGAACTCAGCCAGGTTGCCGCCGTCCGGCCGCTGCCACTCCTCCAGACGAAGGGCGGTGGCCTGGAACGAGTTGGTCTCCACGGCCTGCGCGCCGGCGTCGAGGTACGACCGGTGGATCTCCTCGATCACGTCGGGCCGCGTGATGGAGAGGTAGTCCACGGCCCCCTCGAGCGCACCGCCGCCGTAGTCTTGGGCGGTGAGGTCGCGCGCCTGGATCTGCGTGCCCATCCCGCCGTCGAATACGACGACGCCTCGCCGGAGGGCCGGGAGATAGAGGCCGGCATTCTTCACGTGGGTGAAGCCTAGTGCGGCCCGGGCCTACGCGGTGCGTGCGGCGATGGCGGTGGTGACGACCTTCCCGGTCCCCATGGCGGCCTGCCCGCGCGCCACCACCGGATCCGCGCCCGCCGCCCGCGCCGCATCGATCAGGTCCTCCCGGGTGTGACCCGCGAATGCGGCGAGCGGGATCCCGCGGGTGGCATCGTCGGTGCGCAGGCGCTCGATGAGCGCAATGGCGTCGTCACCGGCCTCCAGGTCGATGAGCAGGCAGGCGGGGGTCTCGTCGGCCAGCGCGGCGGCCAACCGGGTGGGGCCACCCACGACGCGCAGGCGGTACCCGGCGATGTCCAGCCCCGATTCGATGCGCGAGCGCATCATCAGGTCGGGGCACAGGGCGATGACAAGCGGCGTGTCGGGCACGTGCCGACGGTAGCAACCGAAGACGGCCCCCCCGGGGGGCAGGCCCTCTCACGTAACCTGCACGGATGAGCAGGGGGTACGTGTCTTCATCGCGACGTCACGGGACGGCTTCATCGCCGGGCCCGATGGCGACCTCTCGTGGCTGCCCGACGGGCATGCGGACGAGGACTACGGGTACGGCGCCTCCATGGACGGGACCGACGCGATCGTCATGGGCCGACGCACCCATGACGTGGTGCGTGGCTTCGGCATGGACTGGCCCTTCGGCGACACGCCCGTGTTGGTGGCCACGTCACGCTCGCTCGGGACGCATGAGCCCACCGTGCGGACGGTATCGGGCACGCCTGCGGAGATCCTCCCCCGGGTCCGCGAGGTCACCGACGGCGGGGTCTACCTGGACGGCGGTGACGTCATCCGGCAGTTCCTCGCCGCCGACCTGATCGACGAGGTGACCATCACGGTGATCCCGGTGGACATCGAGGAGGGTGCGCCGCTGTTCACCGACGATACCCAGCGGGCGCGCCTCGGTGATCCGGTGCGGAGGACCTTCCCCGCAGGCGTCACCCAGATGCGGTTCGTCCTGCGGCGGTCGGTGCCGACCCGGTAAGGGCGGCCAGCGCCTACGCGGCGATGCGCTCCGCATGGTGCTTGGGTTCGGGCACCTCGATGCCGCCTTCTCGCAGTGCCGCGACGTGGGCGGCGAGTGCCTCGCGCATCAGAGCGGTTGTCTCCTCGCGCGTATCGCCAAGGGCGTACACGCCCTCGATGTCGGGGCTGTAGGCGCCCCAGGAGCCGTCACCACCCTGCTCGAAGATGACCAGATAATCCTTCATCGAAGGCCTCCCAATCCCGTCTGGCGTCTGATCGATGCCAGCAGGCCGGGTTTCAATGTAGCCGAGTCCCTGCCTGCCACCGTCACCCGCGATTGGCCATCGGGGCTGGCCCAGACCTCGTGGGACCCCCGCTGCCGGAGTCGGGTCCATCCGGCAGCGAGCAGAGCGCGACGCACATCGCGGTAGGTCGGAGGCATTCGTATGACCGTCTGGGTGCTCCCATCATGCGGGGCTCACCGAGTGGGCCCGATGCCGCACGGACGCGTGCCGCGCGAATCCCTCACACGGCTACGCTCGGCCGCATGACCCAGCCCCGCCTCATCCCGCTCCCGGAGTTCTTCGACAACCCCGAGCGCGCTCTCGCCAAGCCGTCGCCCGACGGAACCATGATCTCGTGGCTCGCGCCGCTCGACGGTCTGCTCAACGTGTGGGTGCGGCCGATCGGGGGAGGTGAGGCCGTACCGGTGACCCGCGACACCGACCGCGGGGTGATGGGCTACTCGTGGACCCGCGACTCGCGCCACATCCTCTACAGCAAGGACCAGGGCGGGGACGAGAACCACCACGTGATGATGATGGACGTTCCCGGCGACGGTACGGCCCGGGACCTCACGCCGTTCGACGGCGTACGGGCATCCATCGTGTCGGTGCCACGGGCCACGCCGGAACAGATCATCATCAGCACCAACCGGCGCGAGCGTTCGGTGTTCGATGTCGAGCGCCTGGACCTGCAGACGGGTGATCTCGCGCTGGTCGCCGAGAACCCCGGCAACATCATCGGGTGGGTGGCCGACCGGCACGGCCAGGTGCTGGGCGCATACGCCCAGACGCCCGCCGGCGACTACGAACTGCTGGTGCGGGGCAGGGAGGCCGACGCGTTCCGCGTGCTGGCGGAGTTCAGCAACGAGGACGGCGGGCAGCCGTACGGCTTCGACGCCGACGGGGGCGTTCTGTGGGTGGGGAGCGCCCGGGGGTCGGACCGCGCGCGTCTGGTGGCGATCGACGTGGCGACCGGCGAGGAGACGGTGCTGGACGAGGACGCGGTGGCCGATCTCGGAGCCCCCATCGTCAGTGACCGGGATCGCACACTGCTGGGCGCTGCCTACCTGCGCGACCGCCTGGTGGTGCACACCTTCGATGAGCGCTTCGCGCGCGACTTCGAGACGGTGCGGGCCATCGCGGATGGCGACCCGCACATCACCGGCACCGACGCCGATGAGCGCCTGTGGACCATCGCATTCGACAGCGACCGGGACCCCGGCGCCACGTACCTGTTCGACCGCGGTACCGGCGAGCACGAGTTCCTGTTCCGCCCGCGGCCGTGGCTGTCGCCGGATGATCTTGCGCCCATGCGCCCCGTGCCAGTCACCTCGCGCGACGGGCTCACGATGTACTGCTACCTCACGGTGCCGCGCGGGGTCGCGGCGACGGGCCTGCCGATGGTGCTCTATGTGCACGGCGGGCCGTGGAGCCGTGACGCCTGGGGCTACGACGGCGTCGCGCAGTTCCTCGCCAACCGCGGCTACGCCGTGCTGCAGGTGAACTACCGCGGGTCCACGGGGTTCGGGAAGCACTTCATGCACGCGGCCGAGCGGGAGTTCGCGGGGAAGATGCACGACGACCTGATCGACGCGGTGGACTGGGCGGTCGCCGAGGGGATCGCCGACCCGGCCCGCGTCGGCATCTACGGCGGGTCGTACGGCGGCTACGCCACGCTGGTGGGCGTCACGTTCACACCCGACCGCTTCCGGGCCGCGGTGTCATTCGTGGGGCCGTCGAACCTGGTGACGCTGATCCGGTCGTTTCCCGCGTACTGGCGTCCGTTCCTCCAGAGCACGTGGTACCGCTTCGTCGGCGACCCGGAGGTGGAGGCGGAGCGCGAGGACATGTGGCGCCGCTCACCCCTCTCCCGCGTGGACGCGATCGTCACGCCGCTCATGGTGATCCAGGGGGCCAATGACCCCCGGGTTACCCAGCAGGAGAGCGACCAGATCGTCGAGGCCCTGCGCGGCCGCGGCGTGGACGTGGAGTACATCGTCGCCGACGACGAGGGCCACGGGTTCGCCAAGCCCGCGAACCGCATGAGGGCCTACCGGGCCATGGAGCAGTTCTTCGCCCGGCACCTCGGCGGGCGGGCGGAGGCGGGCGACCCGCGGGCAGGCACCGCGTAGAGCACGAGCATCCCGGGGCCCGCCGACGGCCCGCCGCGCCCGGAGAGCCAGGCGTCGGGGTCACCGTGCGTACCGTCCGCCCGCCACCCCGCGCGACGCGCTCGGCGCACGGCCCCGGCGACCTCGACGCGGATGACCACCCCGGTGACGTGGCGATCGTGGCACGACCTGACCAGGTCATGCGCCGGGTGGTGGCGCGGTCCATCCGCCGGGATTGCCCGGATGACGGTGCTGCGGTCCCCGTGGGTGCGCGCGCCCGGGGATCATGGCCATTGCTCGTCGCTCCGGGTGGCCATGACGGCCTCGAATACGACCTCGGCGGCATCGGGTGGCGGCTGCGCGGCCCACTCGCGGTGCTCAGAGCGGTGCCACGCCGTCCGCACGGCCCGTGTCAATGCTCGTCCGGCCCCGCCTCCTGATCGAACGGCGCCTTGCGGTCGCGCGGGCCGAGCACTCCCGGTGAGCGGTTGACGGCCTTCCACAGGAGCACGCCGAGCACGCCGGCGATCATGAGCGCGGTCAGGCCCGCGGCCACCAGCCCGCCGCGGTACCACGGCTCACCGGCCAAGGCGAGGCGCGCGCGCGCCAGTTCCGCGACCTGTGCGATCCCGTATCCCGCCAGCCCGTGGGCCGGGTACCCGGCCAGGGTGCGGCGCAGGTCGGTGAGCGCGCCGTCCAGGTCGAACCGTGCCACGCGGTCCAGCGCCTCACGGTAGGTGAGCTGCGTACGGCCTTCCCACCCGCGAACGCCCGCGCGGTCGAGCACCCGGAGGATCTCATCGGTAGGGGCCATCGCTCCGCCGCCCACGGCGCGCCGGATCAGCACGACCCCGCGCACGCGGCCACTGCGGTCCACGGCCGGCCCCCCCGAGTCGCCCGTGTGCACGTCGTTGGTGATGAAGGTGAGAACGCGCCGGGGCTCGTCATCCACCTCTCCGGTGCGCTCCATCGCACCCATCCGCACGGACGGCACCAGCGTTCCGCCCTCCGGTTCGGCGACGGGGCCGCCATCCCCGAACCCGATGGTGGCGATGGGGGTGCCGCTGTCCGTGCCACGGTCCAGCCCCAGCGACGGCGCGTTCACGAGGCCGGGCACCTTGAGCAGGGCGATGTCGCGTGCCGAATCGGCGTCGACGACGCGTGGCGTCACCCCGGGGTTCTCCCGCGCGGCCGCGGGCCCGGCGGCCACCGGCCGCACCACCCGCTGTGTGCTCTGGACCCCGAGCGGGGTTGCGGCGTTCGCCCTGACCCACCGCGCCGCGATCGCGGTGGAATGGGGCTTGCCCGCGAGTGCGAGGTACTGGCCGTATGCGGCCTCGGCCAGGTCGGCGGCGGAGGGCTGCACGACATGGGCGGCGGTGATGAGGTAGCCGTCCGGGGTCACGCCGAAGGCCGTGCCCTCGCGGCCCACCGACCGGGCCCCCGACGGGAGCGTGATCACCGTGCCGTCCCGGGTGCGCAGACCCGCGAGGTGCGTGGTCACCTCCACCCGCCAGACCGCGGGCATCGCGACGAGGGCGGCCCGCGCGAGGGGCTCGGGGGAGAGCGGGTCGGGGACCGGGGCGGGAACGGCGGCGACCGATGCGGCAGTGGCCGTCCCCGCGCCCGGAACCCCGCTGGCCGTCACCCCCAGGCCCGCGGGAACGGCCAGCGCGAGCGCGATTGCATACCGTCGAAGCCGCATCCCGGGCAGGCTAGCCCCACCCGTCACCATCACCGGCGCGTGGCCCGAGCCGGAGGGATGGGTCGCGCCGGTCACCGGCGTCGAGGCATCGCGGGTGGCCTCCGGTTCAGCGCCAGCCGCCTCCCCGGGGGCCGCGCACGGCCGAGTCGATCGTCATGGCGCCGTAGAGCAGGCCGCTCGCCGGCAGGGCCAGGCGCCACGGCCAGGGGAGGCCGAACTCCCGGGTTACCGGACCCGTGGCGATCGCCATCGCTAGCCACGCACCCAGACCGAGTCCCAGGGACCAGGCGGCGGGCGCCCCGACGCCCGTCGCCAGGCCGACGAGTCCGGCGACCGCGGCGGCCGGCGGGCCGGCGAACATCAGGGCGAGGGCCACGGACACGCCCGCGAGCAGCGCCCATGACCGGTGCAACTGGGTGAACGCGCTCCGGCGCACCATCGTCCACACCGAGGCCAGGTCGTCGTAGGCGCGGTCGCTCACCACGCGGTCGCGGCTGAGCGCGAGACGGGTGGGAAGGCCCGCGCGGAACTTGATGAGCCGCGCAAGCGCGAGGTCGTCGATCAGGGCGCCCTTCAGCAACGCGAGGCCGCCGGCGGCGGCGAGGGCATCACGCCGCACCAGGATGCAGCCCCCGGCCGCTGACGTGATCCGTGACCCCGGGCGGTTGGCCCAGCCCGGCGGATAGAGGAGGAAGAAGAACAGCACGAAGGGGGGGATGAGCAGGCGCTCGGCACCCGACCGGCAGCGCAGGTGCGCCATCCGGCTCTCGAGGCCCACGCCCCCGGCGACCGCCGCTGACACAAGGGCGCGCAGGGACCCCGGCGCGTGCCGGATGTCCGCATCGGTGAGCAGGAACCACTCGGGTGGGTCATCACCCGCGGCATGGGCCCGCACCCCCTGCTCCATTCCCCACACCTTGCCGGCCCAGCCGTCCGGCAGCGGCCGGCCGTCCACCACCGCGACGGCCCGGGACGACTCCGCGGCCGCACGGCGGGCCGCCACGCCCGTGGCGTCGGATGAGCGCTCGTCCACCACCACCACGCGTACCTCGCCGGGGTAGTCCGTTGCCGTGTGGCTGCCGATGGTTCCCGCGATGAGGTCCTCCTCGTTGCGGGCGGGGATCACCACGCCCACCGATGGCCACGCATCCGGCTCCGGCGGGGGAGGCCCCTCGGCATCGATGGGCCGTAGGTCCCACGGCCGGGCCGGGTGCAGCACGACCCCCACCCAGCAGGCCAGGGCCAGCGCCCCGATGACGAGGGCCCCGATCAGTGCCGGAAGTGCCTGTGCCCCGTGGTGACCATTGCCGCGCCGAGCGCGTCCACCGCCTCGATCACCTCGTCGTCCCGGATGGACCCCCCGGGGTGGGCGATGGCGGTGGCGCCGCCCTCGAGACCCATGAGCGGGGCGTCGGGGAACGGGAAGAAGGCGTCGCTGGCCATGGCGCTGCCGTCAATGGGCAGGTCGTTCTCCCGGGCTTTGGAGGTGGCGATAGCCACGCTGTCCACCCGGCTCATCTGCCCCGCGCCGAGCCCGCCCGGGGCGCCCGCGCTCGCGAACACGATGGCGTTGCTCTTCACGTGCTTCGCGACCGTCCACGCGAACACAAGGTCGGCCCACTCCCGGTCGGTGGGCGCGCGCTGCGTGACCACCTGCATGGTGTCGCGGCCCTCGGCCACATCGTCGGCGTCCTGCACGAGGATTCCTCCCAGCACACGCCGGTACACCGGCTCGCCGGGGTTGCCGGGCCGGACGCGCTCGCCGGTCTCGAGCAGGCGCACGTTGGGCTTGCGGGTCAGCACCGCGAAGGCATCGTCGTCGTAGCCCGGGGCCCAGAGCACCTCCACGAACATCTCGGCCAGGTGCTCCGCCAGCGCGAGGTCCACCGTGCGGTTCACCGCGTACACGCCGCCGAAGGCCGACACCGGGTCGCATGCCCGGGCCCGCAGGTACGCCGACGCCAGGTCGTCACCCAGCGACACGCCGCACGGGTTGTTGTGCTTGACGATGACCACGGCCGGGTCGTCGAACTCGGCCGCCAGGCCACGGGCGGCGTCCACGTCGAGCAGGTTGTTGTACGACAGCGGCTTGCCGTGGCGCACGGTCACGCCGCCCAGCAGGTGCTGGGGCGCCCCGACCTGGGAGTAGTAGGCCCCGCGCTGGTGCGGGTTCTCGCCGTAGGAGCACTCGAGCTCCTTGCGGAAGCCCACCGTGAACCGGTCGGGGAAGTCCCCGGGGCTGTCTCCCGCGGATGCCATCCATGCCGCGATGGCGGTGTCGTAGGCCGCGGTCATGCGGAACGCCGCGGCCGCCAGCGTGCGTCGGGTGGCCTCGCCCACCCAGCCGCCGCCGGCGACCTCGGCCAGCACGCCGTCGTACTGCGAGGGGTCGGTGACGATCGCGACGCGGTCGTGGTTCTTCGCGGAGGCCCGCACCATGGCCGGACCCCCGATGTCGATCTCCTCCACCACCGCGGCCCGGTCGAGCCCCTCGCGCGCGGCGGCCGCCGCGAACGGGTAGAGGTGCACGACCACCAGGTCGATGGCCGCGATGCCGGGGGCCGTCAAGTCGGCGGCGTCGCCGTCGTGCCCCGCCCGGGCCAGGATGCCGCCGTGCACCTTGGGGTGCAGCGTCTTCACCCGTCCGCCCATGATCTCGGGGTGGCCGGTGACCTCGCTGACGTCGGTGACCGCGAGCCCCGCCTCGCGCAGGGCGCGGGCGGTACCGCCGGTGGAGATGAGCAGCACCCCCTCGGCGGCCAGCCCGCGCGCCAGGTCCACCAGCCCCGTCTTGTCGGACACGGACAACAGCGCACGGCGTGCAGCCACCTCACGAACCCCCTTCGTCGACGATCATGCGGCGCGGCTGCGCCGGGTCCCGGTGAATCCGCCCCTGCGAATACAGGGTGACGCAGCGGCTGAGCAGGCGGTGCTCCACCGCGTGGATGCGTCCGGCCAGCGTCTCGGCGGTGTCGCCGGCGAGCACGGGCACGGGCTCCTGCAGGATCGGCGGCCCACCGTCAACGGCCTCCTCGGCGATGTGCACGGTGACCCCCGTCAGGCGCACTCCCCAGGCGATTGCCTCCTCGATCGCGTGCATCCCCGGGAACGCCGGCAGGAGCGACGGGTGCAGGTTGATCACCCTGCCGGGGAAGGCATCGAGGAACGTGCCCGTGACGATGCTCATCCACCCGGCCATCACGACGAGGTCGGGCCGGGCCCGCCCGATCACCTCGGCGAGCCGGGCATCGCGGGCGGCGCGCTCGGACGGGTCGGCCAGCGCCACGACCTCGCAGGGGATGCCCGCCGCCGCGGCGCGTTCCAACGCCCGTGCGCCGTCCTTCGAGCACACCACCAGGACGATCTGCGCATCAACCTCCGGGTTCGCATGCACGGTGTCGATGAGCGCCTGAAGGTTCGAGCCGTTGCCCGACACCATCACCACCACGCGGAGCATCAGTCCTCCCAGGCCAGCCCGGGCGGGCCCGCCTCCACCCGGCCGACCCGGTGGCTTCCCGCGACGAGGGTCAGCGCCGCCCCGGCGGCGCCCGGGGGCACCACCAGGCACATCCCCAGACCCATGTTGAAGGTGTCCCAGGCTGACGCGTCGTCCACGGCGCCACCGGCGAGGACATGCGCGATGGCGGGGGACTGGGGCCACGACCCCCGGGTCAGGACCGGTCGCAGCCCGTCGGGGAGCGCACGCGGGAGGTTGCCGGGGAGACCCCCGCCCGTGATGTGCGCCACGGCATGCAGCGTCACGCCCGCCGCCTGCAGGGCGCGGATGTCCTTCGGATACAGCCGGGTGGGCGCGAGCAGCGAGGGATCGGGTGCCACTGCGCCCTGATCCACCAGCACGCGCACCAGCGAATAGCCGTTGCTGTGGATTCCGCTGCTCTCGATGCCGATGATCACATCACCGGCCACGACCCGGTCCGGGCCCAGCATCCCGTCGCGCTCCACGGCACCCACGGCGAAGCCCGCCATGTCGAAGTGGCCCTCCCGGTAGAGCCCGGGCATCTCGGCGGTCTCGCCGCCCAGCAGCACGCACCCGCTGTCGAGGCAGGCCTGCCGGATGGCGCCCACGATGACCGTGGCCTCGCCGGGGTCGAGCCGTCCGACCGCCAGGTAGTCGAGGAAGAACAACGGCGTCGCCCCGGTGCACACCAGGTCGTTCACGCTCATGGCCACGAGGTCCTGGCCCAGTCCCGAGATGTCGCCCAACTGCCGTGCCAGCAGCACCTTCGTGCCCACCCCATCGGTGCAGGCCACCAGCACGCCGTCGCGCATGGACGGCATGGGCAGGGTGCCGGCGAAACCCACCGTCCCGCCGTGGACCAGATCGCGCAGGCCCTCGGTCAGGACCCGCGCGGCGTCAAGATTGACGCCCGCGTCGTCATAGGAGATTCCCCGCCCGCTCACGACCGCGAGGCTACCGGCTGGGTGCGGCGCCCGCGGCGGCCTCGAAGCGCTCCTTCCCCGAGGCGTCGGGCACCGGGATGGGGTAGTCGCCCGTGAAGCACGCGCGGCAGTATGCGTCGGCGGGCCGGCCGACGGCGCGCTGAAGGCCCTCGAGGCTGAGGTAGTGGAGCGAGTCGGCCCCCACGGCGGCGGCGATCTGCGCCTCGGTCTGGCCAACGGCGATCAGTTCGTCCCGATTGGCCATGTCAATCCCGTAGAAGCACGGCCAAGTGATCGGTGGCGACGAGATGCGCAGGTGCACCTCCGCCGCCCCGGCGTCCTTGAGCATCTGCACGATGCGGCGCGTGGTGGTGCCGCGCACGATGCTGTCGTCCACCACCACCAGGCGCTTGCCGCGGATCACGCTCTCGAGCGGGTTGAACTTCAGCTTCACGCCGGTCGCGCGCAGTTCCTGATCGGGCTGGATGAACGAGCGCCCCACGTAGCGGTTGCGCACCACGGCCTCGGAGTAGGGGATGCCGCTGCGCTGCGCGAACCCGATGGCCGCCGGCGTGCCGGAGTCGGGCAGGCCCACCACGAGGTCGGCAGCGGGCGTACTCTCGCCGGCCAGTTCGATTCCCATGTCGTGGCGCGTCTGCCACACGGCCTGGTCGTCGAGGATGCTGTCGGGTCGCGCGAAGTAGATGGCCTCGAAGATGCAGAGTGACCGGCCCATCGCCGGCAGGGCCTGGCGGGCTTCGATGCCCCCGGCCGTCACGCGCACGGCCTCGCCGGGTCCGACCTCGCGCTCGAACTCCGCACCCACCTGATCGAGGGCGCACGTCTCACTGGCCACCACCCAGCCGCCATCGAGCCGGCCGAGCACCAAGGGCCTCACGCCGTTGGGGTCGCGGAACGCCACCAGTTCGTCCTCGGTGAGGGCGACGATGGAGTAGGCACCCTGGAGCAGGGGCATCACACTGCACACCGCGTCCAGGAGGGTGCCGGGCTCATGGCTGATGAGCGCCGTGATCAGCTCGCTGTCGGTGGTGGCATGGAGTTCATGGCCCATGTCGATGACGCGGCGGCGCAGGGCATCGGAGTTGGTGAGGTTCCCGTTGTGGCCCAGCGCCACCAGGCCGTCTCCGCGGGGCAGGGCCACCGGCTGCGCGTTGTCCCACTTGTTCATGCCCGTGGTCGAGTAGCGCACGTGGCCGATGGCGCTGTCGCCCGTAAGGCTGCGCAGCGAGGGTTCGTCGAACACCGATGAGACCAGGCCCAGCTCGCGCTGCACCACGACGTGGGTGCCGTCGCTCACGGCGATGCCGGCGCTCTCCTGACCCCGGTGCTGAAGCGCGTGCAGCCCGAAGAAGGAGATGCGTGCCACGTCGCGGCTCGGTGCGACAACCCCGAATACGCCGCACTCCTCGTTGGGGTGGTCCCCGTCAACGGGGTCCGCGATCCGGGTCAACGTGCCTCCAGCGCCTCGGGGATCGAACCTTCCCACACCCGGGCCAGATCGCGAAGGGGCACCTGCGCCCCGGAACCTCCGGCGTGCACCACGACGTCGTCGCCGCCCACCACGCCGATCGGCGTTACCTGGACACCCGCGCCTGCCATCGCGGTGATCTCCGGCACGTGCACGGGGTCGCACGAGGCGATGACCCGGCCCCCGCCCTCGCCGAACAGGGCCTCGTCGGCGCGGCGCCCCGGGGCAATCGTGACCTGCGCGCCGATGCCGCCCGCGATGCAGCTCTCGGCCAGCGCCACGGCCAGGCCACCCTCGCTCACGTCGTGGGCGCTCGTGAGCAGCCGCCGCCGCGCACATTCGGCCAGCAGGCGGCCCAGTGCCGCGTCGGCGGCGGGGTCGGGTGCGGGCGGTGCGCCGGCACACCGCCCCAGGTAGCGGCTGGCGTCCACCCGGGGTTCGCCGTAGCCGACGGCGAGGATGGCGTCGCCGGGGTGGGCGAACGCGATGCCGATGCTCGTGGAGGCGTCATCGAGCAGGCCCACGATGCCCACGACCGGGGTGGGATAGATGGGACCGCGTGGCGACTCGTTGTAGAGCGACACGTTGCCCGACACGATCGGCGCGCCGATCGCCGTGAGCGCATCGGCCATGCCCCGGATGCTCTCGGCCAGCCGCCAGCCCGTGCTGCCCTTCTCGGGGTTGGCGTAGTTCAGGCAGTCGGTGGCGGCGATCGGCACTGCACCCGTGCAGGCCACGTTGCGGGCGGCCTCGAGCACCGACGCCATGCCCCCCGCGTACGGGTCGAGTTCCGTGTGCCACTCCGCGCAGTCGAGCGTGACGGCGATGGCCCGGTCGGTCCCGGGGATCCTCACCACGCCGGCGTCGCCGCCGGGGCGCCGCATCGTGTTGGCGCCCACCAGCTGGTCGTACTGCTCGAACACCCAGCGCTTGCTCGCCACGTTGGGGTCGCCCATCAGGGCCAGCCACGCCGCCGCGAGGTCATCGGGTAGGGGCAGGGAGTCCAGGGGGATGGCGACGGGCGCCGGGGCGGGCTCGCGCGGCACCGGCTGGAAGGGCACATCGTCGGTGAGGTACAGCGAGGGGATGCGTACGACCTCCTCGCCGCGCCACAGGGCCTCGAGCTCCCCGGTGTCCGTCACCTCGCCGATGTCGGTGGCGTCCAGTTCGTGGCGGCGCGCCATCTGCACCACGGCGTCCATCTGCGCGGGCTCCACGATGGCCAGCATCCGCTCCTGGCTCTCGCTGACCAGCACCTCGCCGGGGGCCATGCCCTGCTCGCGAAGCGGCACGCGGTCGAGGTCGATCGAGAGCCCCACGCCCCCGCGGCTGGCCATCTCGCCCGCGGCCGAGGTGAGCCCGGCGGCGCCCAGATCCTGCAGCGCCACCAGCAGCCCGGCCTCACCCAGGGCCAGGCAGAGGTCCATGAGCTTGCGCTCGGTGAACGGGTCGCCCACCTGCACGCTCGGGCGCTTGTCGGTGTCGTCGTCGCCCAGTTCCGCCGAGGCGAGCACGCTGGCGCCGCCGATGCCGTCACGGCCGGTGCGGTTCCCGATGAGCACCAGGCGGTTCCCGACCCCCTGGGCCGCACACGAGAGGATGCGGTCGTGGCGCACCACGCCCACGCACATCGCGTTCACCAGGCACGAGCCCTCGTAGCGCTCGTCGAACTGGACCTCGCCGCCGACGTTGGGGATGCCGATGCAGTTGCCGTAATGGCTGATGCCGGCAACGGCGCGGCGGAAGAGGAAGCGTGAACGGCGCGACTGGAGCGAGCCGAACCGGAGCGCGTCGAGCAGCGCGATGGGCTTGGCCCCCACGGCGATGATGTCGCG
>SXQZ01000142.1 GCA_005792725.1 Actinomycetota bacterium | reverse complement strand
GTCCTGTTGGCTGGCTGGCTGATATTCCTCATCGTCGCCGGCGTGGGATTCGGCGCGGCGGCGGCGTGGCGGAAGATGGGTGGGCGCGACGACGAGTGAGGGCGCACCGGGCACCGTCAGGGTGCCCTGACGGGCCCGGGCCAGTCGTCAGGGAGCGCACCACCGGCGAGCGCCATCCCCAGCAGGGCCCGCTCGCGGGCGCTCCTGGGGTCCGGACGCGCCGGTCGCCCATCCGCCGCCCCGGGTCACGCGGGCCGCAGGCGAGCGCCGGCGGCACGTCCGGATCCGATGGGTCGTCGGGAACACCCCGGTTGCCGACCGGTCGTGCGCGGGGTACCGTCGGGCGGGACATGACACGTCGCCTCCCGATCATCGTGCTCGTGGGGATCGCCCTCGGCGGTGCCACCGCCCCCCTCGCCGCCACCGGCGCATCTGGGCACGCGACCTCCTCCGGGCCTGTGCTTCTCACGGCGACGCTCGAGAGTGACGGCAGCCTGGTGAGGTCGCGCTCGACCGGTGCGGTGTCGGTCTCGCATCCCACCACGGGCAGGTACCGGGTCACCTTCAACCGGTCGCTCGCACGGTGCGCCGTGGCCACGGCGTCGCTCGCCGGGAATACCAGTACCAACACCTACGGGTGGCAACACCGCATCATGGCGGCCACCTCTGGCAGCAACCTCTACCTCACGCTGCAGGGCAAGGACGACGCCCCGGCCGACTTCGCATCGTCGGCCGTCCTCGCATGCTCGTCAGCGGTCACCGGCGTGGGCGCCAACCCACCCGTCCTACCGGGCGCGGCACCCGGCGTGATCACCGCCGCCATGCCCATCATGTACGCGACCATCTCATCCAAGGGCACCCTGGAGCGCACGCGATCCCTGGGCGCGACGTCGGTGCTGCCCTCCGGGGGCGCGTTCGGGGGCAAGTACCGCATCACCTTCAACCGGTCGGTGGCACGGTGCGCGGTGACCGCGGCGTCGCTGGCCGGCGATACCACCCGCACCACCTTTGGCTGGGACAACCGGATCATGCTCACCACATCGGGCAAGTACGTCTATGCCACCCTCCAGGGCAAGAACGACGGGCCCAGCGACTACCCATTCTCGGTGATCCTCGCCTGCGCATCGCCGGGGATGAATGCCACCCGGATGCCGATCATGTATGCCTCGGTCTCATCCACGGGGACTCTGGAGAGCACGCGATCACGGGGCGCGACCTCGGTGGTGCACCCCTCGGGGGGCAAGTACCGCATCACCTTCAACCGGTCGGTGGCACGGTGCGCCGTGAGCGTGGCGTCGCTGGCGGGCAGCAGCGCCTACGTCTTCGGGTGGGACAACCGCATCATGCTCACCACATCGGGCCAGAACGTGTACGCCACGCTCCAGGGTAAGAACGACGGGCCGTCCGACTACGCGTTCTCGGTGATCCTCGCCTGCTCGTCGCTGCCCAAGGTTGCGGCACCCGTTGCCGAGCCGGACTGGACGGTTCCGGTACCGTGATCCGGGAGCGGGGTGCCGGGGCCGCCCCCCGGTCGCCCGCGTGATGTGCCACGGGCGTGCGCCCCAGCCGGTGACGACCGGCACCGGTGAGAGGCCCCGGGCCGCGATGACGGCCGCGCTGGCACCCGCACCCCACGGGGCAGGGCGCATCACGGGGGCGCGGGACGGCCCGCCGCCGGAGCCCGCGGAGATCACCGTCTGCCACGCAACCCCGCCGGAGGATCCCATGCCCGCCGCCGCCGAGTTCACCATGAGGGCCCGGCCGGGCCACGATGCCGCGGTGATGCAGAAGTGCATCGCGTTCGCGGATGTCATCGTCGAGGCCGATCCCGACGAGCCGCTCGCGCTCACGTCGGGGGACGCCGCCAGCCGTTGCGGGGTCCGGGATCGCCGGGCCCCCGGTCACCGGGCCGGAGGCGGGCAGCCCGCCGTGGCGGGTACCCGGTAGTCCCCGGGAACGCCCCGGCTTGCCGCACTGCAGGGTGCGGCGTACGGTGCCACGGGTCATGGCCCGCACCCTCCCCACCCTTGTGCTCGCGGGGATCGCCGTTGTCGGCGGCACCTATGCCCTGGCGGGAAGCGGCGCATCCGAGAACGCGAAGTCCTCCGATCCCGTGCTGCTCACCGCCACGGTGAACAGTGACGGCAGCCTGGTGAAGTCGCGCTCGAGCGGGGCCGTGTCGGTCCTGCACCCGTCCGTGGGGAAGTACCGCATCACGTTCAACCGGTCGCTCTCGCGGTGCGCCATCAGCACCGCGTCGCTGGCGGGGAACACCACCACCTCCTTCGGGTGGAACAACCGCATCATGGCGACCACCTCCGGCAGCAACCTGTACCTCACCCTGCAGGGAGAAAACGACGGCCCGGCCGACTTCGCATCGTCGGTCGTGCTCGCATGCTCGGCGTCGGCGACGGGGGTCGGCACCGTCACGCCGGTGCTTCCCGGCCCGGGCTCCGGATCCGGGACGACCACCACGGCCATGCCCATGATGTACGCCACGGTCTCGGCCACGGGGGCCCTGCAGCGCACGCGGTCGCTGGGCGCGACCGCGGTGGTGCACACGTACCCGGGCAAGTACCGCATCACCTTCAGCCGGTCGGTGGCGCGGTGCGCGCTGAGCGTGGCGTCGCTGGCGGGTAACACCACCAGCTCCTTCGGGTGGGACAACCGCATCATGCTCACCACGTCGGGTCAGTACGTGTACGCCACCCTCCAGGGCAAGAACGACGGGCCGTCTGACTACGCGTTCTCGGTGATCCTCGCGTGTACGTCGCTGCCCCAACCGCCGACCGGGGTGTCCCCGCCGGACTGGACCACGCCGGCGCAGTGAGTCCCGGGGCGGGGCGGCGGGGCCGGCTCGGTGTGCGCACGCGGGCCCGCACGGCGTCCGGAATGGGTCGGGTGTGCGCCGCGGGCGCAGGGCCGGGCCCGGAGCGGGTGGCCCGGGATCAGGCCTGCCAAAGCGCGCGGATCGGAATGGCTCGCAGGCGGTCGCCCAGCGGATAGACGTGGTTCCCCGTGTGGAGGAGGACGCCCTCGATGAAGTCGTCACGCAGCTGATCGCGCAGCCAGGCCAGATGGCGTGCATCGGCGGCCGTGGGCCCGGCTGCACTCTTGACCTCGATTGCGATGATGCGGTTGCCGCCGAGGTCGAGGATGAAGTCCACCTCGTGCCGCCCCCCGCTGTCGGTGCGGAGGTGGTACAGACGGACCGACGGATGGCGTGCCGCAAGTTCGGGGGCCAGTTGGGCATGCACGAACGTCTCGATGAGGCGCCCCATCAGGCCGCCGTCGCGCATGACGTCGGCCCGGCCGATGCGCGCGGCCGCCGCCATGAGCCCGGCGTCAATGACGAACCGCTTCGGGGGCCTGACCAAGCGCCGGAGCCGGTTGGTTGACCACGCGGGCACCGCGTGGGTTACGAAGAGCCGGCACAGAATCGCCTCGTAGCCCTCAGCCGTCTTCCGGTTGATGCCGGCGGCGTCGAACAACGTCTTGTGGTCCACAACGCAGCCGGAGTGGAGCGCGTAGGCCTCCATGTACCGGCGCACGCGATCGGGGTCGGCCCGGCGGAGCACCGTGAGCGCGTCGCGGCCGGTGACCTGGTCGACGTAGGAGTCGTACCAGCGTCGCCGGGCGGGTTCGCCGAGGGCGAGTGCCGGGTGGGGGAAGCCACCGGCGAGCGCCAGGTCGATGTAGCCGCCCAGATCGAGCGGGGTGGTGGAATCGACCGAGAGCGTGTGACCTTCGATGAGGGCGGCGACCAATCCCGGACGGGTGGCGTCGCCGGTCATCTCGCGCATCGTCAACGGGCTCAGGCGCAACTCGATCAAGCGTCCCGTCGCGGGGCAGGCGATCCCGGGTTCGGGTCGCACCGACCCGGTCAGGATGAAGCGGCCCGGCGGGGCACCCGTGTCCGCGGCGGCCTTGAGCGCGGGCATGATCTCCGGTACCTCCTGCCACTCATCGAGCAGGAGGGGGTGTGCGGGGAATGACGCCAGCGCGGCCGCGGCGTCAGCGCGGAAGACCGCGGCCTCGGACCCACGGTCCAGACGGATCACGTCGCCGGCGACGTGGGTTGCGGTCGTGGTCTTGCCGCAGGCCCTCGGTCCCGTGATGAGGATGATCGGGTGGGCATCCAGACATGCACGCAGTGTTGTGTCAACGAGTCGGCCCCGCGTCATGGCAACCGGTTGAGTATCGCACTCACGCACCAGAGACTACCACTCACACGCACACGGGACTACCACTCACACGCACCCCACACTCCCAGTCTCACGCATGTCGCGCTCAGGCCCCACTCAGTGCCCGCGGGCCGGCCGTGACCATCATCAGCGTGTGCCCGGAACCTCGGCCGACCGGTCACCTCCGGCCCCGGGGCGCCCTCCGTCCGGCGCATCCGGCGCGCGGGGGACCACCATCGGCGACCACCTCCACGGCACGGCGGGCGACCGTGTGGCACTCACTCCCGCGCGGTCCGCTCAGGTCGTTCCCGACGGACAGCGGCACCCCGTCGCGCGACGTCCGCGTGGGGGCCCGTCCGGGGGGTGGCGTATGGGCCGTGCAGGGATCGAACCTGCGACCTTGGGATTAAGAGTCCCCTGCTCTACCAGCTGAGCTAACGGCCCGCGGGCACGCTAGCACCGGGCGCAGGCCCGGGGGCGGGGATCAGCCCGTGGTGGCGGCCTGCTTGGACAGCTGCTCCAGGCGGTTCCGGATATCCGGGGCCAGCGTGTCGTCGGGGGCGAGTTCGAGGAAGCGCTGGTAGGCGAGCATCGCCTGGTTGCGCTGCCCGGCCTGCTCGGCCACCTGGCCCCAGTAGGCGAACATCTGCGCGTCGTTGGGGTTGCGGCGGGTGTAGGCGGCGATCGCCGTCAGCCCGGCGGCGGGGTTGTTCTGGGCGCTCGCGATGGTGATGAGCCCGAGGACGAGGTCGCCGTCGTCGGGGGCGGTCTTCGTGGCGGTGATGGCGTCTGCAAGCGCGGTGGGGTCTGCGGGGTTCACCGCGATCTTCGCCTGTGCGAGCGTCGAGAACGCCTGCGCGAGATCCGCCTTCGCGCTGACGAGGGCGGCCTTGGCCTTCGCGCTGTCCGGCGCGGCCGTGGCCGCCTTCTGGGCAGTCTTGACGGCCGCCTGCTCGGTCGCCAGCCGTGATGTCGCATCGGCGACCGCCTGCTGCAGGGGGTCGGCCGTTCCGCAGCCGCCGCTCACCGCAAGGCCCCCCGCCACCAGGCCGAAGCCCGCAAAGGCGACGATCGCGATGATGGCGACGATCTTGGTGAGGGTCTTCTGGTGCCTGCCGTCGAAGAGCACGCGGCGACGCTACATGATCCGGTCCCGGGCCTCGCGCGCATCGGCCACGATGCCCGCCACGTCAAGGCGGGCGGGGCCGTCGGGCCCCAGCACCGGCTCGCCATCAATCCACGAGGCGATCACGCGTGAGCGGGGATCGAGCACGACGAGGGACGGGTCGGCCTCCACCGGAGCCCCGGCGAACGGCCGGATGGCGACCAGATCGGCGCGCTTGCCGGCGACGAGCGATCCCACGTCGGCATCCATTCCGAGGACCCGCGCGGAGCCGATGGTGGCCATCGCCAGCAGGTCGGCGGCCACGGGCCGCTGCCCCCGGCGGGCCATGGCCTCGGCCGCCCAGCGGGCCTCGTCGCGCAGGTCGTAGGCGCCGGCGCTCGCGGGGCTGTCGGTTCCGAGCCCCACCGGAACCCCCAGCAGGTGAAGCAATTCCACCGGTGCGTCGCCGCATTCGAGGCGTGCGTTCGAGTGCGGGCAGTGGGCCACGCGCACGCCGTGATCGGCGAGGAGGAGCACGTCGTCGGGGTCAACCTGCACGCAGTGGGCGGCGATGAGACCTGCGGTCAGGGCGCCCGCGGCCCCGAGGCGTGAGACCACGCCGGGTCCGCCGCCCGGCCACTCGGCCGGATCGCGGGCCACCACGCGGATGGCCTCGGCCAGCGGGCCGATGCCCTCGTCGAGCAGCATGACCTCGTCGGGCGACTCGGCGATGTGCGTGGCCACCGAGCCCGCGCCGAGGATCGGGTCGGCCAGCACCTCGCTCCAGAGCGCGGGCCCGACCGTGTAGGGCGAGTGGGGTGACACGCCCACGCGCACGCGCGGGCCGGCCGTGTCGCGGGCCTGCAGCAGCGCCTCGCCATGGCGCACCACCTTGTCGCGCGCGGCAGAGCCGGTGTCGCGGCCGAAGATCTCCATGTGGACGATGGCCCGCAGACCCGTATCCCCGGCCGCGGCCACCCCGAAGCCGCTGGGGCCGGAATCGGCGAGGGTCGTGGTGCCGCTGCGGAGCGCCGTCAGCGCGGCCCAGCGGGCCGCGTGCTCGCGATCAACCGGCGTGACGCCGGCCGTGCGCTGCACGAACGCGCCCAGCCACTCGCCGAAGCGTGCATCGGACACCAGGCCGCCCATGAGGCCCCACTCGAGATGGCAGTGGGCATCCACCAGCCCGGGGATGAGGATCGCGTCGCCGAGGTCGGTGACCGGACCCCCGTCGCAGGGCGGCAGGTCGCGCTCGCGGCCAACGGCCACAATGGTGCCGCCGCGAACCAGCACGCACCCGTCCCGGACGACCGGGCCCTCCACGGGCACAACCCACGCCGCCCGGATGAGGACGGCGGGCGCTCCGTTGCTAGGCGGCGGGGGTGGTTTCGTCGGTCTTCTGGGGCAGCGCCGCGTCCGAGGACTGCGTGGCGGTCAGCGTCTCGTCCGCGGCCTTCTCGCCGGTGACGCCCTTCTTGAATTCGCGCATTCCACTGCCCAGGCTCTTGCCGATCTCGGGAAGGCGCTTTGCGCCGAAGGCCAGCAGGATGATGGCCAGGATGATGATGAGCTCAAGCGGGCCGATGCCGAAGGGCATGGGTTACCTCATTGTCGGGGACCCCCGGCGGGGGTCCGCGTGCGGCGACGTTAGCATGGGTGCGTAAACCGGCGATGCGGCGGGGGGGGTGGCGGAATCGGACTCGAGTCCATGGCGGTCGGCTGGGGCGGCCTGATCGGGACGATCGGCCTGGTCGCGTCGTCGGGGTCCGCACTGTGGGTGCGCGCCGCCGCGGTCATCGGGGCGTTCCTGGTCGGCGGATTCCTGTCCGGGGTCCGGACCCTCGACCGCCGCGCCCTCAATGCCGTGGCCGCATGGGTGTTCGGCTGGCTGCTGTGGGGCGTCATCTGGGTGGTGCTGGCCATCGTGGCGGCCCTTGGCGGCCCGGCCGATCCGGAGTTCGCCCCGGGCACCGGTGGCGCCGCACTGCTGATCGCCGCGGGCTCCCTGCTGGCCGCGGTGGTCGGCGGCCTGGCGGCTGAGCGCCGCTACAGCACCCGGCGGCTGCGCCGCCGGTACTAGCGGGCCGGACCGGGGCGCCGCCACCGGGGCGTGGCCGCCACCGTTACTCCCGGGCGAAGTCGCGGTGGGAGCGGCTGGACGTCGGTCCGGACTGCCCCTGGTACTTCCCCTGGTACGGCCGGTCCACCGGGGTGGTCATCTGCAGGAATGAGATCTGCCCGATGCGCATCCCGGCGTGGATGGCGATGGGGAGGCTGGCGACGTTGGAGAACTCCAGCGTGATCTGCCCCGTGAAGCCGGGGTCGATGTAGCCGGCGGTCGAGTGGATGAGCAGGCCCAGGCGCCCGAGGCTCGACTTGCCCTCGAGCCGGGCCACGAGGTCGTCGGGGATGCCCACGCGCTCGAGCGTGGAGCCCAGCACGAACTCACCGGGGTGCAGGATGAACGGCTCGCCCTCGGCGACGGTGACGACCTCGGTCAGATCGGCCTCGGGCAGGCTCGGGTCGATGAACGGCTGGCGGTTGTTCCGGAACACCCGGAACGCGTCGGACACCCGGATGTCCACCGACGACGGCTGCAGGAGCCCCTCGTCGAAGGGGTCAATCACCAGGCGCCCGGCGGCGATCTGCTCGCGGATGGTTCGGTCGGACAGGACCATGCGCGAGGACGCTACCCGATGCACCCCCCGGCCTCCCGTCCGGGCGGGGCCGACCGGAGCCCGGGACGCCCTAGCGGCGCGGGCTGATGAGCACGGCCGGCGAGGTCCCCGTGGCCGCTTGGGCGTTCCCGGCCGTGGTGCGTGCGGTGATGGTGCGGGTGATCGCCCGGGTCGCCGCCGCCGTGACGGTCACCGTCCGCGCCCGCGCCCTGCCGACGGCGAGGTCCCCGGGCGCGAAGCACAGGGTGCGCCCCGTCCGGGTGGCGCCGCTCGTGCTGACGGCCGTGAGGCTCTGGGGCAGCGTGAGGCACGGCGTCACCGCCGTGGCGGCCCACGTGCCGGTGCTCCGGGTGCGCAGGGTCACGGTCATCCGCTGACCGCTCGTGATGCGCGTCCGCGAGGGCACCACGGTCACGGCAAGCGCAGCGCCCCGGGGGGTCACCGCCGCAGATGCCGCCGAGGCGGGCGAGGTGCCGAGCGCATTCGTGGCCGTGACGGTGAACGTGTAGGCCGTGCCGTTGGTCAGCCCCGTGACGGTGCAGGTGACGGCGGGCGCGGTCGCGGTGCAGGTGGCCCCGCCGGGCGCGGCGGTGACCGCGTAGGACGTGATGGCCGAGCCGCCGTTGGCGACCGGGGCGGTCCATGAAACGACCACCTGCCCGTCACCTGCCGTGACGGCGAGCCCGGTGGCACCGCCACCTGCGGTCCCGGCCAGGGCGACCGGGGCGAGCGCCGCCATGGCGAGCGCGGTGGCAATGGCAGATGGACGCACGGAGCCCCCTCAGGGAACGTGGCTACCGGGATGATTGAGGCTAGCGCATCGGGGGCGGCGCCCGGCGGCCGGGTGCCTACCGGATCCGCTTCACCACCCGGGAGCGCTCCACCACGGCCCCGGCCTTCGACAGCGCCGTGGTGGTGATGGTCCAGGTGCCCTTCGGCAGGCGGAGGGAGCACGTGTAGGTGCGCTTCGCCGTTGTCCCGGCGCCGGTCGTCCTGATGGCGCACGTACCCCGGGCGGTCCTGGCCATGGCCCGCGCGCCGTCACGGATGGAGGCGGTCGCCACCGTGGTGGTGACCGCCGACTGGGTGATGCGCGATGCGCGCCGGGGCACCGGACCGGTGGTGGTGCACCGGACGGTGGTGCAGCGGATCCTCGCCCGGGGATTCGGGACGGGCGACGGCGATGGTGATGGCGACAGCGACAGGGGCGGCGCGGGGTCCGGCGACGGCGCCGGGGCCGGCAGTGCGGTGGGGGTCACGGTGGCCGATGGCGCTGAGGGCGCGGTCAGCCATGTGTTGAGGGATGCCTTCACGGTGAAGGTGTAGGAGGTTCCGGCTGCCAACCCGCTGAGGGTGCAGGCGGTCGCCGGAGGGGTCACGGTGCACTGCCGCGTGGGGTCCTCAACCGTGGTGACGAGGTAGGAACTCGGCGGTCCGAATCGCGCTGAGGGCGCGTTCGCGCTCACGGTGACCGATGCGGATCCGCTTGCTGCCACGGCCGACGGCGCGGCCGGCGTGGCGGGGGGCGCCGGTGACTTTGGTGACGGAGGCCGCGTTGAAGTTCGCCGTGTAGATGTTCCCGGCGGAGTCAATCGTGATCGCCAGCGGTCTCGTATTGGGTCTCGTCCCCCCGAAGACCGTCGCCACCTCCGTGCATCGGCGGGGCCCCCGGTCCGGTGCCGGTTCCCCGGCCCGTGTGGTCTAGCCTGCGGGACGTGATGTGGTCCTCGGACGAGGGGTCGGGCCGGCAGCGCGCCTTCGTGGTGGACGCGGTGCCCGATGAGGACCTCCTCTGCGTGGTCCGGGAGGCACGGGCCCGGGGCGCGGTACCCGATGTGATCGTGGGCGGGGCCTTGGTGGGGGATGGCCCCGGGGATGGGCTCGACCCCGTGGGCGTGACGCCCGATGAGCTGCGGCAGCTGGTGAGTGGCACCCGCCTGCCCCGGTGGGTCGTGGAGAAGGGGTCGTTCGGGCCCGGGTACGTGCGCCTGAAGGCACTGATGCGGCAAGAGTCCCTGGTGACGGTGTGCGAGGAGGCCGCATGCCCGAACATCCAGCGCTGCTGGAGCCGGGGGACGGCCACGTTCATGATCGCCGGTGAGACGTGCACCCGCGGATGCCGCTTCTGCGACGTGACGTCGGGGAAGCCCATGCTGCCGCCCGATCCCGGTGAACCCGCACGGCTCGCGGATGCCGCGGCGGCAATGGGCCTTCGCTACGTGGTGGTGACCGCCGTGGCCCGCGATGACCAGCCCGACGGCGGCGCCGGGCACTTCGCGGCCGTCATCCACGCGCTTCGCGATCGGGTGCCCGATGCCCGCGTCGAGGTGCTCATCCCCGACTTCCGGGGCAACTGGGACGCGCTCGATCTGGTGATCGAGACACGGCCTGACGTGCTCAACCACAACACCGAGACCGTGCCGCGGCTGTACCGTCGGGTGCGCCCGGGCGCCCGGTACGAGCGGACCCTTGAGCTGCTCGAGCGCTCGCGGGCGGCGGGGCTGCTGACCAAGAGCGGCATCATGGTGGGTCTCGGGGAGCATCTGCCCGAGGTCGCCACGGTGTTCTCCGATCTGGCGGCCGCCGGGTGCGACGTGGTGACCGTGGGGCAGTACCTCAGCCCGTCACCTGCCCATCTGCCGGTCGTGCGCTTCTATGCGCCTGCCGAGTATCCGGCGCTCGCTGCCCTCGGCCACTCGCTGGGCCTCGCGCATGTCGAGGCGGGTCCGCTGGTGCGGTCGTCGTTCGAGGCCGACCGCGTGGCCGACGAGGCCGCGACCGGCGCCGCCCCGGTGACATCGTGGAGGTGATGACCCCGGGGCAGGCGAAGGGCGCCGCCGACGCTGGCGATGCCGTCATCATTGATGTGCGCGAGGCCGACGAACTGGCGCAGGCGGCCATCCCGGGTGCCATTCACATCCCCATGGGCGACCTGCTGGACCGTCTCGCCGAGGTGCCCCGCGACCGCACGGTGATCTTCACCTGCCACAGCGGCGGCCGTTCGGAGACGGTCTGCCGGTACCTCGAGGAGAACGAGGGCTTCGCCGGCCTCGTGAACCTGGAGGGCGGGATCGTCGCCTGGGCACAGGCCGGCCTGCCGGTCAGCCCGTGATGAGGGTGCACCTCCGGCCGGCCCCGGTGCCGGGCACGTACCCCCGCCGGTTACCGCCCCCCACGCCGGACCCCGGTGGCACGCCCGGGTGCCCGCCCCCGGGGCCCGGGGGCGGGCACCGGCGGGGGTGGGGTCGCGGGGCGGAGGGTTACGTGCCCGCCCCGGGGTTCCGCGGGCCGCGGTTCAGGGCATGTCGGGGGTGGCGAGGCCGGCGCGCACGGCGGCCATCGTGGCCCTTCGTCGGGCGCCGCCGTCCATTGGGGCTAGAAGCGCCGCACCACGCGGTAGAGGGTGTCGCGCTGGACCGCGCGGCGGCCGGTGGCCTCGATGGCCTCCACCATGCGCGGGGTGTCGAGGGTGAACTGCGTGCCGGCGGCGCGCACCACATTCTCCTCGATCATGATGGAGCCCATGTCGTCGCATCCGGCTTCGAGCGCCAGCATCCCGATGCGCAGCCCCTGGGTGACCCACGAGGACTGGATGTGGGGGATGTTGTCGAGGTAGAGGCGCGCGACCGCGTTCATCATCAGGTAGTCGGCCGCCGTGAGGCCGAGGTGGTCATCGCCGCGCGCCGAGCCCCCACCGGGCTGGTACGACCAGCACGCGAAGGCCCGGAAGCCCCCCGTTTCGTCCTGCAGGTCGCGCAGCACGCGCAGGTGCTCCACGCGGTCATCCACGGTGTCAATCGTGCCGTACATCATGGTGGCGCTGGTGGGCAGGCCCCGCAGGTGTGCCTCGCGCATGACCCCGATCCACTCCGCGGTCATCGTCTTGCGCGGGGCGATGACATCGCGCACCCGGTCCACGAGGATCTCGGCTCCGCCTCCGGGAATGGAGTCGAGCCCGGCGCGGATGAGGCGGCCGAGGGTGTCCCCCAGATCGAGGCGCGAGTAGTGGGCGATGTGCAGCACCTCGCTGGGCGACAGGGCGTGCAGGTGGATCGGGTAGCGGGCCTTGATGTCGCGGAAGAGGTCCTCGTACCACTCGATGCGCAGGTTGGGGTGGTGCCCGCCCTGCATGAGCAACGCCGTGCCGCCAAGGGCGAGGGTCTCCTCGATCTTGCGGAAGATCACGGGCTTGCCCAGCACGTAGCCCCCGGGGTCGCGCGGGTGGCGGTAGAAGGCGCAGAAGTCGCAATCGGTGACGCAGAAGTTCGTGTAGTTCACATTGCGGTCGATGACGAACGTGACCTCGCCCGGGTTGGTCACCCGGTCGCGCGCCCGCCGGGCGGCCGCCGCGACGGCCACCACATCGTGTGAGTCCAGGAGCACCCGGGCGCCCTCGGCATCGAGGCGCCGGCCGGCGTCGAGGCCGTCGATGACCGCGTGGTGGCGGGTGGGTGCGATGGTGCTCATGCCGCCAGGGCTCCGAGGGCGGGTACCTCGCCGAGCTCACCGGCATCCTGCGCCAGATCGAGGAACCGCAGCAATCCGGCGCGCTCGGCGTCGCCGAACCCATACCGCAGGCGCTGCAGATACTCCCGGACGTATGCCTCGTCGAATGGGAAGCGCCACGCGGCGGCGGCCGCGACCGCGTCGGGGTCCGTCTCGAACGCCGTGCGGGCCTCGCTGATCACGGTGCTGAGCGCCGCAACGTCCGCGGTGCGGGTGCCGGCCACCTCGCTCCTCGCCACCCACACGGCGAAGACCATCGGCAGCCCGGTGCGTTCCTGCCAGGCCTCACCCAGATCGATGGAGTACGGGGCGAGGCCGTCGCGGTGCGCGAGCAGGGCGGCATCGGCGATGAGCAGCACGGCCTCGCCGCCGGCGAGCGCCGATGGGGCATCGTCGTCGGACGCCAGCGCGCGGAAGGGCACCCCCGGACCCAGCAGGACGCGCAGCAGCGTGACGCTGCTCGCGCTGTGCGGGGTCACGGCCACGCGTTGCACCCGGTCGAGCGGCACGGGCGACATGAGGCGGATGGAGCCCACCGCCCCCTCGCAGGCAATGCAGCCCACGGGTAGCAGGCGCAGGCGCCCGGCGTTGCGCGCGTATGTGATGCTCGAGACCGCCGACACATCGAGCGCCCCACCCAGCACCGCCGCGTTCAGCGCCGCCGGCAGGCCGTCGGTGAACGCCACCCCCGGCAGGTGGGCCCGCTCGAGGTGGTGGTAGACGGGGAACATGTTGAGTGCGCTGATGCGCCCCACCCGGAGATCGCTCACCGGGCCACCGCCCTCGCGCCCACGGCCGCGGCCAGGCGGTCGGGGTCGGCGTCGTCGTCCTCCGGGATGACCCACTCGTCCGCGCCGAATGACACCGCCACCTGGCACGCGGGCCCGCCGAGCGCCTGCCAGTCGGGGCGGATCGCCACGTCGGGCAGCACGCGCCGGGTGACCGCGGTGACGAGGAGATCCTCCGTGCCCCACGACCCGGGGCGTCCCGCCGTGTCCGGCCCGGGCACCAGCTGCACGGCACGCACGCCGGATCCCCATCCGGCGATCTCGAGCAGGCGGTCGGCGATCTGGCCGGTGGTGGTGCCTGCGCCGTAGCGCAGTGCCGCCACGCCCTCGTCGCCGGCCGGCCCACGCCGCCAGCCGACCTCGCCCGGCGTCGGCAGGCCCTTCGCGGCGGCCAGCGGGTCGCGGGCATCGAGCATGGCGACGATCTCCTCGCGGGTCATGCGAACCGGTCCACCACGCCCGCGGCGATGATGCGCAGGGCGGCCGCATCGGCGCCACCGATGTCGCCGTCGAGCGACTCCAAGGCCATCTCCACCTCGCCGATGGCCCGCTGCCGCGCGGCCGCGGTACCCGGATGCGCCGCCAGGCGGTCGCACAGGGTGCCAAGCCCGTCCTCGCCGGCGGCGACGCGCCGGATCTCGGCGCCGAGATCCGGGTCCACCTCCATCGCAAGGATTTGCGGCAGCGTCACGGTGCCGCAGAGGATGTCGGTGCCGCGGCGCTTGCCCGTGTCGGCTGGGGCGCCCGCAAGGTCGAGGATGTCATCGAGGATCTGGAACGCCACGCCCACGTGGGTGCCGAATGCCGCCAGCCTCCGCTGGGCCTCGTCCGACGCCCCCGACAGCAGCGCGCCCAGGCGGCACGCCACGGCGAAGAGCGCCCCCGTCTTGCGCTGGCAGCGTGCCATGTAGGCATCCACGGGCAGCGCTAGGTCGCCGGCCGCCCGCTGCTGGTCCATCTCGCCCCGGGCCAGGTCGAGGGACGCCTCGGCCAGGGCGCTGACGGCGGCGGGCGACCCGAGGCGCGTGAGCTCCGCGAAGGCCCGCGCGAACAGGAAGTCGCCCACGTTGATGGCGGCATCGGCTCCGTGGGCGCGTGCCACCGTCGGCCGGCCCCGGCGGGTGGTGGCGCCGTCAATGAGGTCGTCATGCACCAGAGTGGCCATGTGGACGAGCTCCACGGCGGCCGCGGCGCTGACCAGGGCCTGCCGGTCATCCTCACGGCGTGACGAACAGCAGAACAGCATCACGGGGCGCACCCGCTTTCCACCCGCCACGAGGGTGTCCGTGGCGGGCCCCGATACCTCGGGCACGTGTCCGCCGGCGAAGCGCCCGAGCATGTCCTCGCACTCGGCCATCCATGGCTGGAACGGCTGGACGACATCGTGGACGGGCGGGGCGGTGGTCATGGTGCCACCACGCCGTGGTGGAGCGTCGCGATGCCCCCGGCGAATGTGCGCCAGCCGACCCCGAGCAGGCCGGCATCACCCATGATGGCCGCCATGTCCTGCGGGGCGGGCACGTGCCCGATGGTCGCGACCATGTGCCGGAAAGCATCCGGGTCACCGCCGAGCGCCCCGCCGAGCAGCGGGGTGGTGAAGCGCAGCACCCGTGCGTGTGCGCCACGGAGCCGGGCGGGGGGCGTGACCTCGAGGATCACCATGCGCCCGCCGGGGCGCACGACCCGCACCAACTCGGCCACGCCGGGTGCCGGGTCGGCCAGGCTCCTCAGCCCGCCCGACGCGGTGGCGGCATCGAACCAATCGGAGGCGAAGGGTAGGGCGGTGCAGTCGGCGACCTCGAAGCGGCATTCGCGTCCGGAGGCCGTGGCCTTCAGCCGCGCCCGCGCGATCATCTCCGGTGACAGGTCCACGCCCACCACCTCGCCGAGACGCGTCACGCGGTCGGCCAGCAGCAGCGCCAGGTCCCCCGTGCCCGTGTAGGCATCGAGCACCCGCTGGCCGGCGGTTGCGTCGGCGGCCTCGGCCGCGGCCCGGCGCCAGCGGTCCCCCATGCCCAGGGTCATGAGGCCACTCACCAGGTCGTAGCGCGGTGCGATCCGGTCGAAGACCGCCCGGTCGGGCGACGCCGTACTCACGGGTGGTCCCCCAGGGTCCCGGCCGGCACG
This sequence comes from Actinomycetota bacterium, assembly GCA_005792725.1. Classification (GTDB taxonomy): domain Bacteria; phylum Actinomycetota; class Thermoleophilia; order Miltoncostaeales; family Miltoncostaeaceae; genus SYFI01. The sequence continues at coordinate 19,762 of SXQZ01000142.1, read as the reverse complement.
TCGGGCTGCCCCCAGCGGGGAAAGAGGGCGTGCTCGACGCCCATCAGGTCCAGGGCCTTGCCGACGACGAAGTCCACCATGTCCTCAACGGTCGCCGGCAGGGTGTACAGGCCGGGCGAGGCAGGCAGCACCACGCCACCGGCCTCGGTGACCGCGACCATGTTCCTCAACTGGATCAGCGACACGGGCGTCTCGCGCGGGATGATGATCAGCCCTCCGCGCTCCTTCAGCATCACCTCGGCGACCCGGTGGATGAGGTTGCCGCCCGTGCCGTGGGCGATGTGGCCCAGGGTGGACGTGGAGCACGGGGCCACCAGGGCCTGGCGTGCGCCCGCGGAGCCCGAGGCGAATGAGGATGCGATGTCGTCGGCGCTGAGCAGGTCAACCGCACCGGCCGGCCGGGCGAACATGGCGGCGAAGCGCTCGGCCACGTCGTGGTAATCGGCGGGTCGGGGACCCTCCCCCAGCACCTCGTGGCTGATCACCCGGGCGCCCGCGTCCGACACGCACAGCCCCACGTGGTGACCGGCGTCGGTGAGCGCGGCGAGGGCGCGCCCGCCGTAGAGGGCGCCGCTGGCCCCGGTTACCCCCAGGAAGATCCGCATGGCCCTGTGATGGTAGCCCCGCATGGCAGGAAGGCGGCCGGGGCCCCGCCGTGGCGGGGCCCCGCGATGAACCGTGCCATGCCCGGGGAGCGGCCTACTTGTACGTCGTCCCCAGGCCGGTGATGAAGGTGGCCAGCGCTTCCAGCTCGGCGGGTGGCAGCGACGCGTACGAGGGCATCGGCGGCTTGGGCGCCTTGAACCACGCGATCATCTTCGCGTTGTCCCAGCCCTTGGTTCCCTCGTTGGTGAGGTCGGGACCCGGCCCCGGGGCGCCGACGCCCGCCACCATATGGCAGCTGCCGCACCCGTTGGCCAGATAGACCCCCATGCCCTTCGTGGCCTCCTCGTCGAGGCCGCTCACGGGCAGGCCGCCCTTGGCCACCCCGGCGGGCGAGTTGGCGCCCATCCAGGTGAGGTAGCAGAGCATGCCGGTGACGATGACGGTGAGGCCCAGGGCGAACGGGCGCTTCCAGATTCGGCGCTCCGGACCCCGGTCGATGAACGGCCACACCACCAGCAGGATGATGAGGATGTTCGGCACCATGAACGTCGCCATGATCAGCGGCGTGAAGACGTCCTGGTTCTTGAAGATCTTCAGGAGTTCGAAGGCGAAGTAGAAGTACCACTCCGGCCTCGGCACGAAGTCGGTCGTGGCCGGGTTCACCGGCTCGCCCACCTCGACCCGCACCACGATCGCGAGGATGATGATGCCGAGCACCGTCAGCGTCGCGATGACGGTGTCCTTGAAGATCGCGTAGGGGAAGAACGGCTTGCCGGTCTTCTTGGCCTGCGCGTAGTCCCGGTCGTATGCCCGCTTGTCGGCCGGCTTCATCGGTCGTCCCCTCCGGCCCCGGTGGGCGCGCCCGCCGGGTAGGTCACCGTGCCGGGCAACGCCGCGGCCTGCTCGCGCGCAGCCCGGCGTCGTGCGTCCTCCTCATCACGCTCGATGCGCAGCCGGCGCTTCGCCCAGGGCGGCTCGGAGATGCCCAGGCGCATGATGAAGTAGAGATGCAAGCCGATGAAGGCCGCTATTCCCGCTGGTATCACGAGCATATGGATCGAATAGAAGCGCGATAGCGTGGATGGTCCGAATTCGGGACCGGCCCGCAGAATGTCGCCGATGTACGGCCCGACGATCGGTGCGCTCGCGAAGATGTTCACGGCGACGACCGTGGCCCAGTAGGCCTTCTGGTCCCACACCAGCAGGTACCCGGTGAGGCCCATGAACAGGGTGAACATGAGCAGCACCGCACCCGTCACCCAGGTGAGTTCACGCGGGTACTTGTAGGAGCCCCAGATGAACACGCGTGCCATGTGCAGGAAGACCACGATGATCATCACCGAGGCGCCCCACTTGTGCATGCCGCGGACCATCCATCCCCACGTCACCTCTTCGGTGATGCGCTGGATGCTCGCGTAGGCCCCACCGCTGGTGTCGGGCACGTAGTACATCGCGAGGATGATCCCGGTGATGGCCTGCATGCCGAACACGACCATCGCCGTGAACCCGAGCGTCTGGAACCAGCTCGTACCCGCGGGGATGTTGCGGAACAGGAACCATCGGGCACCTGTCTTCACGCCCGAGCGCTCGTCCACGAAGTCGAGTGCGCCCTCGGCGGACTTCTGGACGGTGCCCTTCGGCCCGATGTCCTTTGTCGTCACCCTGCGCTCCTACGTGAACGGGTAGAGGTGGGAGAGGGCGCCCGACACGGGCTCCCCGGGGGAATGCAGCTCGAACGCCTGCTGCTGCTGGTCAATCGAGTACGGCTTGCCGACGAGCACACGCAGTCCCGCACCGCCGCTCTTCGCGGCCACGGCCAGCGGCACGCGGTCGTCGCCCTTGGCGATCTGCTCGGGGGTGAACGACTTCCGGGGGTCCACGACCTTGATGTCCACGCGGTCGAGGGGACGCGGCGGCGGACCACCGATCACCAGACCACGCGAGTCGTATGCGCCGCCGTGACACGGGCACACATACCCGGACGAGCCGGGGGAGTACGCCACGGGGCAGCCCAGGTGGGCGCAGCGGTTCCAGATGGCGACGAGGTCGAAGTCGCTGGCGCTGAGCGCCGACGCCCACTTGGCGAACGCGGCCTCGTACACCGCGCTGTCCTCGCCGGGGGTCGGCACCGGCCGGGTCGAGGGGTCCTTCAGGCCGTACACCACGAAGATGCGCCGGTCGGCGTCGGCCGACGGACCGGACACGGCCAATGAGGTGACCTCACCGATCTTCGTGCTGGGCGCCGGCTTCGGGTACGGGGGCGCGTTCTTCAGGTAGTCACCGGCCGGCCCGATGTCCACCCAGCGGAACTCCTCGCTGTGCAGTGGGGTGGAGACGGCGAACCCGACGACGGGCACGACGATGGCAGCGGTCAGCACCCCGCCGCCGGCGATGGCGGCGTTGGAGAGGAATCGGGTACGCGTCATGTAGCCGGGATCATCCGAGTGATCCGGCTCCGGCGTGTAGTCGGCTGCCCGCGGGCCCGTGTAGGGACCACCACGGGTCCCGGGCACGCCGACGTCCGGCTCGTCCTCAGCCACTCCCACCTCCGTAAACGTTCACGTGGGCAGCGAGACTAACGGAGGGGAGTCCGGCCTGCGACAAATCGCCCGTGGGTGCGGCCGAGATCGGGCCGGATGTCCCCATCCCGGGGTGACGCCACGGCACCCCGGTCACGCCGGGGGCAGCGGGCCATCGGCTACGAGGCACCGGAGCGCAATCGCGGTGACGCCAGGACATGCCGGTCACGCCGGTGGCACCGGGATGCCGAACTCCGCCCACCGGTCGCTCACGCGCTCGCGGACCTCGTCGCTCATGCGGATTTCGTCGGGCCACGGCCGCACCTCACCCTCGCCCACCCACTTGGCCGTGGCGTCGAAGCCGATCTTGGCCCCGTAGGCGAAGTGGGGGGCCGCGTGGTCGAGGGCATCCACGGGGCCGTCCACGATGAGGACGTCCCGCTTCGCATCAACGTTGGAGAACGCACGGAAGGCCACCTGCGACACATCGTGCACGTCGATGTCGGCGTCCACCACGATCACGCACCGGCTGAGCGACAGCAGCCCCAGGCCCCACACCGCGTTGATCAGCGTCTTCGCATGGCCCGGGTAGCGCTTGCGGACCGACACGATCGCGCAGTTGTGGAAGATGCCCTCGAGCGGCAGGTTCATGTCCACCAGGTCGGGCAGCGTCATGCGGATGAGCGGCAGGAACAGCCGCTCGGTGGCCTTGCCCAGCCAGTAGTCCTCCATGGGGGGCATGCCGACGATGGTGGTGGAGTAGATGGCATCGCGGCGCATGGTGAGGGCGGTCACGTGGAACGCGGGGTAGCGGTCCACCGGCGTGTAGAAGCCCGTGTGGTCACCGAACGGGCCCTCGTCGCGGATGTCGGTGGCATCCACATAGCCCTCCAGCACCACCTCGGCGTGGGCCGGCACCTCGATGTCCTGACTCACGGCCTGCACCATCTCGACCCGCTCGCCGCGCAGGAACCCCGCGAACATCATCTCGTCGAGGGCCGGCGGCAGCGGCGCGGTGGCCGAGTAGGTCACCGCCGGGTCGGTGCCGATCGCCACGGCCACGGGCACCCGGCCATCCGAGTTCAGCAGGTGCCGCCGCCCGTCCTTGTGCACCTGCCAGTGCATGATGCAGGTGTTCCGGTCGACCTTCTGCACGCGGTACATGCCGCAGTTACGCGACCCCGTGTGCGGGTCGTGGCTGAACACCAGGGGCAGCGTGACGAAGGGCCCCCCATCACCGGGCCAGCAGGTGAGGATGGGCAGGAGGTCGAGGTCCACCTCGTCACCGCGCAGCACGACCTCCTGGCAGGGTCCCGACCGCACCGACTTCGTCCCCAGTGAGGCGAGGTCCTTGAGTGTGCCGAGCGCCTTCACCTTGTCCATGAGGCCCTGAGGCGGCTGCATCTCGGCGATGTGGGCGATGCGCGCGGCGATCTGGTCAAGGTCCTCCCCGCCCAGACCCCGCGCCATGCGCCGCTCGCTGCCGAACTGGTTGATCAGGACCGGCAGGGCGGAGCCCCTGACGTTGCGGAACAGCACCGCGGGCCCCCCGGCCTTCATCACACGGTCGGAGATCTCGGTGATCTCGAGGTACGGGTCCACCTCGGCATCCACCTCGACCAGCTCGCCGCTGTCACGGAGCACCCGGATCCACTCGCGCAGGTCCCTCATCGCGGCAGGGCCTCCTGAAGCGCCGGGGCCGGAGGCAGCCCTGCGGCGAGTTCGTGGATGGGCCCGGGCACGCCCGCGCGCAGTGCCGATCGCGCGGTGCGCGCGACCTCCGCCCCGTCCGGGCCCGACTCCCCCGAAATGGCCGCCGCGGTGGACCGCCACCGCGGGACGAGGTCCTGTTCGCGCCCGGCGGCCATCGCCGCCGCCGACAGCGCCACGAGGTCGCCGAGGGCCTCCACCATCGCAAGGTCGCCGGTGGCCGCGATGCGCACCAGCCCCTGCGCGTAGCAGTAGTCGCCGGCCAGCACCGCCGCGCCCATCGGCACGTGGTCCACGTGGCGCGGGCGTCCGTGGTGCAGCAGGAACCCCTCGAGGATCAACTCGAGCCCCAGGGCGTTCCCGCGGGGAAGGGGCGGGCTGATCATCGGGACGAGAACCTCCTCGGCGTCCACCGTGCGCCCGGCGAGGGCCGGCTGCTCGGCGAGTACCTCGCTGACCCGGTCCGCCCCGGGGATCATCATGCGCCGGCCTCCTCAAGGGCCCCGGCCAGGGCGCGGGCCGTGGCATCGAACTCGGCCTCGCCGTGCACGGTGCTCACGAACCAGGCCTCGAACTGCGACGGCGGCGGGTACACCCCGCGGGCCAGCAGGCCGCGCGCGATGGCTGCATACAGGTCCGTGTCGCAGGCGGTGGCACCCGCGTAGTCGGTCACCTCGGTATCGGTGAGGAACGCCGTGAGCATCGAGCCGACCCGGTTGATCGTGACCGGCGCGCCACTGCCGCGGATGACCTCCTCGAGCCGGGCACCCGCCTCGTCAAGCCGCTCGTAGGTACCGGGCGCGGCGAGCCGCGCGAGGACGGCGAGGCCCGCGGCGGTGGCCAGCGGGTTCCCCGAGAGGGTGCCGGCCTGGTAGCACGGGCCCTCGGGCGCGAGTTCGGCCATCACGTCGGCGCGACCGCCGAAGGCACCCACGGGCAGGCCGCCGCCGATGACCTTGCCGAGGCACGTGAGGTCGGCCTGCACGCCGAACCGCTCCTGCGCCCCGCCGCGCGCCACACGGAACCCCGTGATGACCTCGTCGAGGATCAGCAGCGCCCCCGTGCGGTCGCAGGCAGCGCGCAGCCCCGCGAGGTACCCGGGGGCGGGGGGCACCACGCCCATGTTCCCGGCGACCGGTTCGATGATGATGGCCGCCGCGCCGTCGAGCGCTGCCTCGGCAGCCGCCAGGTCGTTGTAGGGCACCAGGCGGGTCGCGGCGGTCGCGCCCGCCGTGACCCCCGGGCTGGTGGGTACGCCGAGGGTCGTCGCCCCGCTCCCGGCCTGGGCCAGAAGGCCGTCAATGGCCCCGTGGTAGCCGCCCTCGGCCTTGACGATGGCCTCGCGTCCGGTGGCGGCGCGCGCGAGGCGCACGGCGCCCATCACGGCCTCGCTGCCCGACGAGGTCATGCGCAGCCGCTCGATCGAGGGGAACGCCCCGGTGACCACCTCGGCGAACCGCACCTCCCGCTCGGTGGGTGCCCCGTACGAGGTGCCCCGCGCAAGGGCCTCGCGCAGGGCACCGATCACCACCGGGTCGGCGTGCCCGGTGATGGCGGGCCCCCACGAGGCCAGGAAGTCCACGTAGCGGTTGCCGTCGGCGTCCCAGACGTGGGCACCCTCGGCGCGGTCAATGAACAGCGGGTCGCGCCCGATGCCGCGCATGGCGCGCACGGGCGAGTTGACGCCGCCCACCAGTACGCGTCGGGCCCGGTCGAACAGTTCGGCGCTGCGGGCGCCGCGGGGAGCGCCGGTCACCGTGCTCACGCCGTCGGCAGGGATGATCCCGCCCGTGCGATGTCCTCCCAGGCGCGGTACTCGGGCGAGTAGTAGCGCAGGCGGATCTTCTTGAACTCGAAGGTCGAGTACAGGACCGAGTAGTCGTCGGGACCCAGACCGACCTCGCCCGCCAGCGCGGCGATGGTCTCGTCGCAGGCGTCCCGTGATCGCGCGTGCACCATCGTGAAGAGGCTGTAGGGCCAGTCGTCGTAGGTCGGCCGGCGGTAGCAGTGCGACACCGAGGTGAACGTGGCCATGCGGCTGCCGAAGTCGTCAATCCGGTCGGTGGGCACCTTCCACACGGCCATGCCGTTGGCACCGAACCCGGCCCGGCGGTGGTTCAGCACGCCGGCGAACCGCCGCATCACCGTGCGCTCCTTCATCTCCGCGGCCTTCGCGAGCAGGTGGTCCACGTCCCAGCCCGCCGCCTGCGCCCAGAGATCAAACGGCTCGCGCACCAGCGGCAGATCCTCCTGGAGGATGAGGATGGCCGCACGGTCCTCGTCGGAGGGCGGATGACCGTCACCGCGCCGGGGCGGTGCCACCGGCTCGGCGCGTGCGGTGGTTCCACTGGCCCCCGTCATGTCGAGCTGCACGTTGATCTTGTAGAGCGTGAGCGTCGGCAGGATGCGCATGGACAGGGCGCCGGTCTCGCGGGTCAGCACGTCGAGGGTGTCCTCCAGGGACATGCGTGCACCCGGCTCCACGGCCAGTGTGAACCACATGTTGAAGCGGTGCGTGCGGCGGTAATTGTGGCTCACGCCCGGGTGCCCGTTGACCACCGTGGCCGCCTCGAAGAGGCGGTCATCGGGGTAGGCAGCCGCCACCAGCGTGCTCTCGTAGCCGAGCGCGCGGGTGTCGAAGATGGCGGACACCTGGCGGATGATCGCGGCGTCCTTCAGCACGCCCATACGGCGCAGCACCTCATCCTCGTCGATCCCGACGGCCTCGGCGATTCCCAGGTAGGGCCGTCGGGTGAGCGGGATGCCCGCCTGCACGGCATTGAGCAGGCGCTTGTCCACCTCGTCGGGCCGGTGGTGCGTGGGCCGGGCGGCCGCGGTCGTCATCGCTCCCCCTCGTGGATCCACCGCGCCGCGTCCACGGCCGCATAGGTGATGACGATGTCGGCGCCCGCCCGCACGACGGCCGTGAGAACCTCGAGCATGGCGCTGCGCTCGTCGAGCCATCCGCGCTCCGCGGCCGCCTTCACCATCGCGTACTCACCACTCACGTGATAGGCGGCCACGGGCAGTCCGGTGGCCTCGCGCACGGCCCGGATCACGTCGAGGTAGGTGGCGGCAGGCTTCACCATCACCAGGTCGGCGCCCTCGGCTTCGTCCTCGCGCACCTCGCGCACCGCCTCGCGCGCGTTGGGCGGGTCCATCTGGTAGCCGCGGCGGTCGCCGTGGCCCGGTGCCGAGCCCGCCGCCTCGCGGAAGGGCCCGTAGAACGCGGATGCGTATTTCGCGGAGTAGGACATGATCGCCACGTCCTCGTATCCGGCCTCATCGAGGGCGGAGCGGATCGCCGCCACCCGGCCGTCCATCATGTCGCTGGGGGCCACCACGTCGGCTCCGGCCCGTGCGTGACTCACGGCGGTCTGCGCGAGTACCGCGAGCGACGCATCGTTGTCCACCTCGCCGCCGCCGCCGAGCAGGCCGCAGTGGCCGTGGTCGGTATAGCCGCACAGGCAGACATCGGTGATGACCACCAGATCGGGCAGCGCGGTCTTCAGCGCCCGCACGGCCTCCTGCACCACCCCGTCCGCGGCATGGGCCGACGACCCGTCGGCATCCTTGAGGTCGGTGACCCCGAAGAGCAGCACGCCTCCGACCCCGGCGTCGCGGGCAGCGCGGGCCTCCTCGACCAGGAGGTCGGGGGAGAGGCGGGCAATGCCCGGCAGGGCATCCACCGGCTGGCGCACGCCCTCGCCCGCGACGGCGAACATCGGCAGCACGAACTGCGATGGCCGCGGCGCCGTCTCGCGCACGAGGCGCCGCATGCCCTCGGTGGTTCTCAGCCGACGGTGCCGGACGGCGGGGAACCCGCCCGTACGCGGCATGGTGTCGGCGATCTCGGGTGCCACGGGTCCGAGTGTATCGTCGCCGTCGTGGGTGGCGACGGGGGTGCGCGCGGGGCCGGGAGGTTGGGGTCAGGTGACCCGGACCTCGCCGCCGCGGGCATTGCGCCGCCGCAGATGGTGGCCGGGTACCGCGCGGGCGCATTCCCGATGGACATCCTGGGCGCCGACGGGCCGGTGGGGTGGTACACGGCCGACCCCCGGTGGGTCATTCCGATGCCCGACGCCCGCATCCCCGCGACGGTGCGGCGCATGCTGCGACGGCGCCGGTACGAGGTGCGGATGGACACGGCATTCCGCGATGTGCTCACGCGCTGCGGGGGCGACCGCGGCGGGGTGTGGCTGACCCCGCGCCTGATGAATGGCTACGAGGCGCTGTTCGCACGTGGGATCGCCTACAGCGTGGAGGCCTGGCAGGGCAACGTGCTGGTCGGCGGCCTCTTCGGGGTGCGGATGGGCCGCGTCCTGACCGCCGAGAGCATGTTCCACCGGGCGCCTGACGGCGGCAATGCCGCGATCGCGGGGTTGATCGGGATCGCGCGCGCCGAGGGGGCCACGCTCGTGGACGTGCAGATGGAGTCACCGCATCTGGCCCGGTTCGGCGCCCGGGGCATGCCCCATGATGAGTTCACGGGGCACCTCGTCCGCACGCGCGATCTGGGTTAGGCGTGCATGCGGCGGCCCAGCGCGACGCGGGCCGCCACGCCGTACACCACGGCCACCACGGCCATGATGCCCATGCCGGAATACGTGGATGAGGTGACCTCCGGGTCCACCAGCAGCCCCTGGAACGTGCGCGCCGCGGGTCCGAAGCCCGCGAGGGCGCTGGCCCAGTAGGCGATGTCGTTGCCGGGGATCAGCGAGATCACGGCAAGGGGGAGGGCGAGCATGAGGCCCGCGAGCAGCGCCGTGCGCGTCTCGCGGGCGAGGGCGCCGACCAGCAGCCCGAAGGCGCCGGAGGCCAGGCCCGCGAGCAGGAGCGCCGGCAGCCACAGCAGCCAGCGCCCCACCTCCACCGAGGTGCTGACGGCGACCACGCCCAGCAGCACGACACCGACGATCATGCAGGCCACCGCCGCGAGCACCGCCTTCTGCCCGATGATCGTGCCCGGGCCCGCGAGCCCGCGGCCCAGCCGGGAGAGAACCCGGTCCTCACGCTCGGCCGACAGCAGTGCCGCTGCCAGCAGCACGCCCACGAGGCCGATGCCCACGACCAGGGCACCGGCGATGCCCAGGGCCGACAGCGGCTCGCGCCCGGGCGCGCCGTCACGGATGTCCAGCCGGATGGGGCTGGCGATTGCCTGGGCCGCGGGCTTCGCGAGTTCGAGGTTGCCACCGATCTCCGAGATGTACACGCGCAGCGGCTCGAGGCGCGTGGCGAGGGCGCCGCGGCCGTCGCGGCGCAATTGCGCCTGCACCTGCGCGAGCATGCGGTTGCTGTCGTCGAGGCCCATCAGCGTTCCCGAGCGGCCGAAGATGCCGATGGTGCCGCCCTTCTGGATGAGATCCACCAGGTTCAGCACCTGCGTGACGTACGCGGTGGCCAGTTCCTGGTTCAACCGGAAGATTGCGGACTCGAGGTTGCGCTCGATCGCCTGGGCCTCGATCGGCGACCGCGGGTTGGTGGCGAGTTGCAGGACCGGGGGCTTCAGGCCCGATTGCAGGTCGGCGATGAACCCCTTGGGCACGGTGAGCACGGCGCTGACCCGGCCCGCCGACAGCGCCTCCTCGGCCGCGGCCGGGTCGAGGCGCACCAGATCCACGTGCTCCTCGAGGCTCGTCGCATAGTCCTCCATGGACAGCCGCTCGTCGCCTACCTGCACCGTTCGCCCCGATGTGGCGTCGAGGTTGACGAAGGCGATGGCCGGTCGCCGGTCGCCGCCCGACAGCGCGAGAGCCAGCAGGATTCCGATGACGATGGGGTAGCCGATGAGCACCGCGAGCAGGCCGCGGCTGCGTACCAGCACGCGCAGGTCCTTGGTGAACAGCAGCCGGCCGGCGCGCAGGGCCCTCACGGCGCCTCCTCGACCAACGTCATGAACGCGGCCTCGTCAATGGCCCCGGCCGGGCCGTCGTGCGCCAGGCGCCCGCGTGCGAGCACCAGCATCCGGTCGCTGCTGCGGGCCGCCTCGTCCATTGACTGCGTGGAGAACACCAAGGTCATGCCATCGGTGCGCACCAGGTCATCCATCCAGGCCCACAGGCGCACCCGCTGGTCGGGACTCAGGGTGCCGGTCGGCTCGTCGAGCAGCAGCAGCGCGGGTGCCCCCGCGAGGGCGATGGCCAGGTTCAGGCGCTGCAGCGTGCCGGTGGAGAGTACGTTGGCCCGGCGGTCGGCGAACTCGCCCAGGTCTGCCCGCGTGATCAGCCGGTCGGCCGTGGCGACGGCGTCGTCCACGCGCTCAAGGCCCGCGAACAGCCGCAGGTTCTCGCGCACGGTGAGGCGCGGGTACAGGGCGGGGCGCTGGGGCACCCAGCCCACTGAGCGGCTCGCGTCACCCACCCACCGGATGTCGCCGCCGCCCGGCGTCCCCACCCCGGCGAGCAGGGCGAGCAGGGTCGTCTTGCCCGCGCCGTTGGGGCCCGTGAGGGCGACGCGCTCGCCCCGGTTGATGACGAGGTCGAGGGGGGCGAGCGCCGTCACACCCCCGTACCGGCGCGTGATGCCCCGGGTCTCCAGCAGCGGTTCTCCCATATGGATGGTCTACTCGGCGCCGGTGGGCCGCACGGTGTGGGAGTCGATGACGCCGGTCACGTCCATCGTGTCGCCGTCGCCCGGTGCGTCGGACGGCGATGGCGATCCACGGCGCGGCGGCGGCGCGAGGTCCGTGCGGGTGTCATCCCCGGCGGCATCGTCCGGTGCGCCCGTGATGACCGGGGTGGCCCCGAACCAGCCCATCCGGTCGGTGAGGTACACGGCCGTCTCCTTGAGGATGACCACCACCGGCACCGCGAGGATGATGCCGATGAAGCCGTAGAGCTCCTCGCCGATGAGCACGCCGAAGATGACGACGAGGGGGTGCACGCCGACGGCACCACTCATCACCTGAGGCACCACGACGTGCCCCTCGAACTGGTGGATCGCGATGAAGGCGATGAGCACCCATAGGGCGGTCCACGGGGAGAAGAAGAGCGCGAGCAGCACCGGTGGTACGGCGCCCAGGATGGGTCCGATGTAGGGGATGAACTCCATCAGGAATACCCAGGCCGCGAAGAGCACCGCGTAGGTGGCGCCCTGCGGGAAGATTCCCGTGACGCCGAAGATCCAGAGGATCACCCCGGCGCTCACGGCGATGATCAGGCAGACGAGGGTCTGCGCCTTGATGTACTGCACCAGCGTGTGCTCGGTGCGGCGCAGGAACTGCGAGGCCGAGGGCCCGCCCATGCGCCGGGCCGCGCGGGCGATCTGGGGTGCGTCCAGCAGCATGTAGACGGCGGCGACGATGATGATGATCGTCACGACGAGCGCCCCGATGGCGCTCAGAGAGTACGACACGGCGTTGCCCGACAGGTCGTTGGCCCACCCCCGGATCGCCCGTAGCGCGGCCCCCGCGCGTTCGGCCACGTCGATGTCAATGCCGTTGCGGTCGAAGAAGGCCTGCAGGTTCTGCACCTGCCGCTGGGCCTGGTCGGTGTAGAGCGGGAGGTTCGCCCGGATCGTGCTGATCTGCTGCTGGATCGGCGGGATGAGCAGCACGACCGCTGCCGCCACCGCACCCAGGAAACCGAGGACCACGGTCGCCACCGCGAGACCGCGGGGTACGTGCGCCCGGCGGGCCATACGCACCAGCGGGTTGAGCAGCAGGGCGATGACCACCGAGACCAGGAACACGAACAGCACGCGTCCGAGCGTCTGGCCTGCGATCCAGACGATCACGACGAGGGCGGCCACCGTTCCGATCCAGACCCACGGCGGTGCTGTGGCCGGGCGGCCGGTCATGGGCGTCATGGTATCCCCGCTGGTCTAGCCTTGCGAGGCCGATGCCGCCACTGACCCGCGATCAGCTCCGGTTGCGCCGCGCCGTGCGCCGGCAGGCCGACCGGCACCGCAGCAACCATGTGATGCTCACCATCGTGGCCCCGGCCCTCCTGGTGGCGGCCATCATCACTGCGGTCGTGCTGGCCTTCTATGACGGCGGCGCACCGTCCGGTGCCGCCGCGCCTGCGGGTCAGGTGGCGTCGCCCGTGCCGCCGTCGGGCATCAGCCAGCCCGGTACGCCGCAGCGGGTGGTGCTGGCCCGGGCGGGCCAGGTCGAGGTCGTCCTCCCCGTCGCCCAGAAGCAGGTGACGGCAGTGCTGTTCCATCCGGTCGCCGAGGCGGGCGCCATCAACATGGTCCCGGCTGCGGGGGTCGCGCATAACGTCATGTCCGATGACGGCGGCGACACGGGTACCGCGGGCGTGGATGTGGGCGCTCCCGCGGGCACCACGGTCTACAGCCCCGTGGACGGGGTGGTGACCGCCGTGATGCCGCACCGCATCGCCGGGCGTCCCGAGGGCCTCGAGATCGTCCTCACCCCGGCCGGCGTGCCCGACGTGGCGGTGCGCCTGAGTCACATCGAGCCGGGCCCGGACGGCATCGTGCCGCGGGTGGGATCGCCGGTCGGCGCCGGGCGCACGGTGCTGGGGCGCGTACGCGACCTGTCGCGGGTCGCGACGTTCGACATCGCCCGCTACACCAACGACGCCGGCAACAACGTGCAGGTTGACCTGCTGCACCAGACCACGGGCCCCGGCGTCTAGGTGGCGTCCGCAGCCTTCACTGCCGTGATCCTCGGCGACGTGTTCGGGGGCGCGGGCATGCGCGCGGTGCAGGACGCCCTGCCGGGGCTGCGCGAGCGCCATGGGGCCAACCTCGTGGTGGTGAACGCCGAGAACGCCGCGAATGGGGCGGGCACCACCCCCAAGCAGGCCGAGGCGCTGCTCGCGGCCGGCGCCGATGTGCTCACGGGGGGCAATCACACGTTCCGCCGGCCGGAGATCGTGCCGGTGCTCGAGAAGGACCCGCGCGTGCTGAGGCCCGCCAACCTCACCGTGCGCGGGCCGGGCTCGGGCACGGTGGTGGTGGATGCCCGCGGGGGCTTCCGGGTAGGTGTGATCAACCTCATCGGAGCGGTATTCATCGAGGCGGCGCAGAGTCCCTTCGCCGTGGCCGACGATCTCGTGGATCGCATGCGCCGTGAGACCCCCCTCATCATCGTGGACATCCACGCCGAGGCCACCAGCGAGAAGCTGGCGCTGGCGCGTCACCTGGACGGCCGGGTGACCGCCGTGGTGGGCACCCACACGCATGTGCCCACCGCCGACGAGCGCGTGCTGGCGGGTGGTACGGCCTACATCACGGACCTCGGCATGAGTGGCCCCCACGACTCGGTCATCGGGGTGCAGGACGCCCCCGTGCTCCGCCGCTTCCTCACCGGTCTGCCCGCACGGTTCGAGCCGGCAACCGGCGACGTGCGGGTGCAGGGCGTCGTGGTACGGGCCGAGGCGACGGGCCGCGCCACCTCAATCGAGCGTTTCGACCTGCCGGTCTCGTAGGCCGCGCGGCGCCCCCGCGGTGCCGGGCCGCCGGGTGCTCGCGTGGACGGCGGCCCCATCTGGGGGTGAAGGGCCACGCAGGACGCCGTGCTACGGTGAAGCACATGGAACGGGTCGGGATCCGGGCGCTCAAGCAGAACGCGTCGGCGGTGGTGGCCCGCGCCGCGGCGGGCGAGGCCATTGTCATCACGGACAACGGCCGCCCGGTGGCCCAGATCATGCCGTTGCCGACCGATCGCCTGGCCGCCCTCGAGCAGGCGGGGCTGCTGCGCGTCGCCCGCGCGACGGCCGCCGGGATCGGGCCGCCGGTCCGGCATGGCGGCGGACGGAGCCTGGGCGATGCCCTTCGCGCGATGCGCGACGAGGACGACCGCTGAGCACCATCGGGATCTGGTATCTCGACTCATCCGCGCTGGTGAAGCTGGTCGCCGCCGAGGTGCACTCCTCCGCGATGTACCACTGGCAGGAGGAGGCCGGGGACCGGTTGGTCACCAGCGATCTGGGCGAGGCCGAGGTGCTGCGCGCCGTGCGGCGCGTGGACACCGCCCTGCTCGACCGGGCACAGGCCGTGCTCAGCACCGTCGATATCGTGCCGGTGGACAGGTCGCACCTCAGCCGTGCGGCCCTCATCGCACCCGCGCACCTGCGCACCCTCGATACCATCCACGTGGTGGTCGCCCTTGATCTCGGCGATCGCCTGCGGGGCTTCGTCACCTACGACGACCGGCAGGCCGATGCTGCACGTGATCACGGCATGCACGTGGAGCGTCCGGTCTGACATCGCACCATGCCGACCGCGATCGGCCACCGGGTGCCCGGCGGGATGTGGTGGTGCGCCGACGTCCCCCGACCGGTCAGGGCAGGCGGTGCACGGCGCCGTCGGAGAGCACCACCACCGCACCGGCATCGTGGGCGGCGAGCAGCCGGCGGCCCGTCTCCGGCCCCGCCAGGATCACGGCCTTGGTGAGCGCCTCGGCCAACCACCCGGTCCGGGCGATCACGGACACCGAGGCCAACTCGGCATCGGTGGGTGCGCCCGTCTGCGGATCGAGCAGGTGATGGGCCACCGTGCCGTCGGGTCGCCGCCAGCGCCGCCGGCGCACCCCGCTAGTGCACACCGCCCCCCGGGTCAGCGTCACCTGCGCGACCTGCGCGGCGTCCGGGTTCCGGGGATCATCAATGCCGATGCGCCATCCGCCCGGTGGGGTGATGCCACGGCACCGGATGTCCCCGCCCAGGTTGACCAGCGCGCCGGGCACCCCGCGGCGCATGAGGCGTGCGGTGACCATGTCGGCCGCGAGCCCCTTGCCGATGCCCCCGGCGTCCAGCGCCCACCCACCCGGCACGGTGATGAGCCCCGTGGCCTCGTCCATGCGCAGGCAGGCACCGCGGGGACGCACAACCTGCGGCAGCGCCACGGTCGCGGTGGGGCCATCGGGTCGCGGCAGCGCGGCATGGTCGCGGTCGTACCCGAGCACCATCATCTCGCGGCCCAGCAGCGGATCGAAGCGGCCGCCGGTGAGGTGTTCCGCACGCAGCGCCCGGCGCACGAGCATGCGGGTCTCGGCCGAGGCCGCCATGGCACGCCCGGCGTTCGCGTTGAGGCCGGAGATCTCGCTGCCGCGACGGAAGCGTGACCAGAGGGCCTCAAGGCGCCGTACCTCTGCCTCCGCCAGCGCCAGATCATCATCCCCGCCCCGGAGGATGATGATCTGGCAGTCGGAGCCCATCGCCCGGAAGCGCGACTCACCCCGGGGGGCGGGCGCGCCGTCCGGCACTAGCTCTGCTTGCTGGTGGAGTCGTTCCCGTCGCTCATCTCCCGGCAGTCGTCCACCGACTGCGCGCTCGGCCCGATGCAGACCTCCCAGTAGGTGGGCCCGCGGTCCTGCCCGCCGGCCTCGACGTCGATCCACTCCGTGCCGTTGTCGGCGCTGATGCCCGCGCCGGATCCCCCATAACCGCCCCATCCACCGCCACCGCCACCCGTGCTCTTGACGGCGAACCCGGATGACTCCAGGGCCGACTGGTAGGTGCCCACCACGTCTGCGGGGGTCTGGCCGGAGACGGAGTAGTGGACGTACATGGCGCCGTTGGCCGCCTTGGTGCTGATCTGCGTGGCGCCGGACGGCGGCGCGGGCAGACTCGCCGACGACGTGGCCGAGGCCGTGGTGGCCGCGGGCGCGGCGGTCGTCGCGGTGGCCGCCGGTGCCTGGGTGGCCGATGGCTCCTCGTCGGCGGCGCCGCAACCCGCGGCGATGAGGGGGATTCCTGCCGTAAGCAGAGCGGCGACGGCGATGCGGCTCGTGCGGGCCTTCATGGTGTTCCTCCTGGTCCGGCGGCGGAAACCGATCGTTCGTGCTGGGAGCATGCCACGGGCACCGTGCCCAGGGCCTCCCGGGCACCCATTTCGCCGCGTCGTCCCTGCAGGGGAACCCCCATCAGGGGGGGCGCAGTCACCCCGGGCGCATTGCCGGCGCTCTCCGGGGCCGTCCCGATCATCACCGGGCCGATGGTGCCCGGGCCGGTTCCCCGCGGCCGCGCGCTACGGCGTTTCGCGCGGCGCCGGGTCCTCGATGCGGCGCAGCCATGGGATGCGCCGCATGGCGAGCAGCGCCACGACCCCCGCCACGACCACCGCGGCGATCAGCAGCCACTGGGCCGGCGTCGGCACGCCCACCTGGAAGAAGTCGCGCAGCAGGGGGACCTGCAGGCCGACGGTGAGCACCACGACGAACCCGGCGACCATCAGCCACACCCAGCGGCGCACGGGCCGCCGCTCGATGCCGCGTTCGAGTTCCACGACCACCGCGAGGCCGAGGAGGGTGGCCGTGAGCACCGCGGCGGTGCGGGCCTCCTGGAGGTCGGCATCGAAGGGTCCGCGCGCCAGCAGGTAGGCCGCGGTGATGGCCACGGCGATCACCGCGCCCGCGGGCACGGCGAATGCGCCGAGGCTGCGCATGAAGCCCTCGCGGTGCACGGGGCCGTCGCTGCGCGACAGCGCGAGGAAGAACGCCGGGATGCCGATGGTGAGCGACGACGTGATGGACAGCTGCCGCGGGAGGAACGGGAACGCCAGGGGCAGGAGGGCGAACGCGAGCAGGATGACCGCCGAGTACACCGACTTGGTGATGAACAGCTTGGCGACCCGGTGGGTGTTGCGGATGATCTGCCGGCCCGCCTCGATGGCCCTGGGCAGCGTCGAGAACGCGTTGGTCAGCAGCACCAGGTCGGCCACGCCCTTGGCCATCTGGCTGCCGTTGCCCATGGCCACGGCGAGGCGGGCGTCCTTGAGGGCCAGCACGTCGTTCACTCCGTCGCCGATCATCGCCACATAGCGGCCGTTGGCCGTCATGGCCTGCACTAGTGCGCGCTTCTGCTCGGGGGTGATGCGGCCGAACACCGCGGTGCGGGTGACGATCTCGCGCAGGGCCGCAGGGTCGTCGGGCAGGTCGGCCCCCTGTACGGCGTTCTCGGCGCCTGTCACCCCGCAGGCGGTGGCCACCGCCTGCACGGTGGCCACGCCATCGCCCGAGATCACCTTCACCTCGATGCCCTCCTCCTCGAGGAACCGGACGGTGTCGGCGGCATCGGGGCGCAGGGCCTCCTCCAGCATCACGGCGCCGACGGCGCGCATCGGGGGCAGGTGGCCTATGCCCTCCGGTTCGGGGTCGAGCGCCCCGCCACCGGTGGCCACCAGCAGGACCCGGCGG
This sequence comes from Actinomycetota bacterium, assembly GCA_005792725.1. Taxonomy (GTDB): domain Bacteria; phylum Actinomycetota; class Thermoleophilia; order Miltoncostaeales; family Miltoncostaeaceae; genus SYFI01. The sequence goes on along the minus strand of SXQZ01000142.1, from coordinate 1,822 downwards.
CGTGCGGCCTGGGCGTCGGCGATGGCCGTGGTGAGGGGCACCTCCACCTCCACGCCGATGCGCGCGAGGATCTCCGGGGCACCCATGACGATGCTGTCCCCGGTGGACAGCGTGATCCCGCTCCACTTGCGCGATGAGGCGAACGGGACCTCGGCCACGGGGTGCTCGGGCCCGGCGGGCATGGCCGCGAGGATCGCCTCGGCGGTCGCGTTCCGGGAGGCGGCACTCGCCGCCAGCCGCCCGGCGGCGCGGCGTACGTCGTTCTCGGCGGCCCCGGTCGCGGTCAGCACCCCCGCCACCTCAAGCCGGTTCTCGGTGAGGGTCCCGGTCTTGTCAACGCAGACGGTGTCAACGCTCGCCAGGCTCTCGATGGCGTTGATCTTCTGGGCGAGGGTGCCGATGCGCGCCAGCCGCACGGCGGCGACCGCGAACGTGAGGCTGGCCAGCAGCACGAGCCCCTCGGGCACCAGCGGCACGAGAGCGGCCACCACCCGCTGCACCGATGAGGCCGCCCCGCCCAGATCGATCCAGATCGTGGACACCACCATCAGCACGGCCAGCGGGGCCATCACCGCGATGATGACGCGCAGTACCCGGTTGATGTCGAGCTGCAGCGGCGAGAGCATCGTGCGGGTCCCCTTGGCCTCGGCGGCCAGGCGCTCGGCGAACGAGTCGGCCCCCACTGCGGTGACGCGGTACGCGCCGGCGCCGGCCACGCAGAACGCACCCGACAGCACATGGTCCCCGACCTCCTTCCCCACGGCGTCCGCCTCACCGGTGAGCACCGACTCATCGAGTGACAGCACGGACGAGCGCACCAGCACGCCGTCGGCCACCACCTGGTCGCCCGGGTCCAGCCGCACGACGTCGCCCGGGACGATCGCGGGAAGGTCCAGTGTTGCCATCGCGCCATCGCGCAGCACCCGCCCCTGGGGCGCGACGAGCAGGGCCAGACGGTCGAGCGCTCGCTTGGCGCGCGTCTCCTGGATGATGCCGATGAGCGTGTTGGCCACCAGCACCCCGCCGAACAGCATGTCGCCCCACAGGGAGAAGACGCCCAGCGGCACCAGCAGCACGATGAGGATGAGGTTGAACAGGGTGAACGTGTTCGACCAGACGATGTCCGCGTACGACCGGCTGCCCCGCGGGCCCTGCCGGTAGGGGTGCTCCGCGAGGATGTGGGCGGCCTCGGCGGAGGTGAGGCCGGCGTCGGTGGGCGGTGCCGGGGGCACGCGGCGAGCCTACCCGGGGGCGGGGCTTACGAGAGGGCGTCGCGTGCGCGGTCCAGCAGCCGAGCGACGGGTTCGTGGTCGCCGTGCGCCCGGTACCACAGGGCGGCGTCCACCAGCACCAGGGGGTGCCACAGGTCAACCCTCGCCATGATGGACCCGTCGGCGCGGTATCCCTGGAACACGTGCCCCATGACCTCCGGTGGGAGGGCGTTGATCGCGCTCAGGTAGGCGAGGTCCTCGGCGGGATCACCCATGCGCCAGAACTCCCAGTCCACGAGCACCGGGTCGCCGCCGCCGGTGGGCCAGACGACGTTGTCCTCGATGAGATCGCCGTGCAGGAAGGCGAACGCCGCCGCGGGGCCGCGCGCGAGATCCGCCGCCGCCGCCGCCGCCCGGGTCGCCGAGGTGATCAGCCGTCGTTCGCCGGCGGACTGCGCACACGCCATGGCGTCCCGGCCGCGCGCGCGGGCGTAACCTGTGAGTCCGGCGACGCGCGCCTCCCCCCCCGGCCGTCCCCCCGTCGCCGCCGCCCGGCGTGTGTGCCCCCGTGAGAGCACCTGGCCGAGGGCGACGGCGCGTCCGGGGTCGAG
>SXQZ01000141.1 GCA_005792725.1 Actinomycetota bacterium | reverse complement strand
GGCAGCCCACCCTGCGCGCGCCGCGGGCGGGGCGAGAGCGGCGGCAGGCCGCCCCGCGGCCCGGGTCTGCGACCGGGCGGGGGGAGGGGGTCAGTCATGTGGGCATCGTGCACGCAGGGCACCCTAGGCAGCCCGTGTGAAGAACACGGTAAGGCGCGTTAAGAGGACTTGAAGAACGCCGCATCACGTTCCGGTGGCACCGCCCCCGCGATCACGGGTGCGCGTGGCCCGGTCAATGCGGTCGGCGACGTCGTCGGCCAGCACGGCACGGCTGCTCGCCCGGCCGGCCCGGATCCTCAGGCGCGCCAGCACGGCACGGCCGTCCTCGTCGAGCCCCTCCCCCCGATCGAGCGCCTCCAGCCGTTCGATCTCGCCCGCAATCTGCCGCACCGTCGCCCACTGGCCGTCGGCCACCGACGCCGCCCCGCGAGGACCGGCAGCGGTCATTCCGCGGGAGGTGCCGCCGATGGGGTGTCCGACGCACCGTCACCGGCGTCCGTGGCCGACCCGGCCGCGGTACCGGCCGTGCGCCGCCGGCGGCGGCGACGGCGCTTGCGAGGAGCCGCACCATCCGACGTTGCCTCGTCGCCACCCGGATCGGCCTGGCCATCCGGGGCCTCGTCGCCGTCGGCGGTCGCCTCGGGCGCGGTGCCATTGCCCGCCACCTCGGCGGTCGACATCCGTCTTCGGCGGCGGCGGCGGCGGGTGGGGGTGCCATCCCCGGACGCGGCGGCACCGATTCCGATGTCCTCCGCCGTCGGGAGGCGGGGGGCCTTCGGGCGCAGCTGGTTCCAGATCCGGGCACTCTGCAGCGCCCGGGCATTGCGCGTGCCCACCGCCGCCCGCAGGGCACGTCGGCCCTCAGGGGCCGTCCAGTCGATGGCGTCGAGCGCACCGCGCAACGCGCCCCAGCCGCCGCAGGTGCCGGCTGCCCGGCTGGCCACGCGGATGTCCTCGCTCTTCATCGGCACGTCACCGGGGCCGAGGGCCAGAACCACGCGCCCGGCCTGCCCCACCTTGAGCGGCGATCCGTCCTCGGGCGGCGCCACCGGATCGGGGGCGGGGGCCCCGACCGCACGGAGCCACACACCGATGAGCCCCACCTCACCACCATTCTCGATGAGGTGCTGCGACTCCCACTTCGCGATGCGGTGGACCTCCTGGTTGCGGCCCGGCCGGCTGGCATCGGCCAGCCCACGCGACACCTCCCAGGCCCACGCGGGGGCCCATGACGATGCGCTGTCGAGCGCCGACCAACGACGACGGCGCTCGGCGGAGCGCCCCTGCTGCTCGAGCGCGGCCACGTTGTCCCACCGGCCGGCCTGATCGGCGTGGAACCACAGGGCGCGGACCCGCTCCCGGGCGCTCATGCGCAGGCGGTCGAGGACCGCGCGCGGCGCATCGGCGGGCAGCGCCGTACGCACATCGGGCTGCACGAGCAGGGCCAGCGCCCATGCGCGCCAGAGCGGCTGTTCATCACCGCTGTCGGCCTTGCGCGCCACGACCCCCGACAGCGCCCACCACGCGTGTGCACCAAGCGGGTTGATGCCCTCGGCCAGGCGCTCGGCGACCTCCTCCCAGTCGGTGTCGCGACCGGCGGCCTCGACCCATTCCTCCATGACGCCCACGGGGATCGCGGCAGGATCGGCGTCGCGCCAACCCCCGTCCCGGAAGCCGGCGACCAGGGTGGATGGTGCGGCGCCCGGGTTGACCAGGCTGGCCTTGCCACCATCCTGCTGGGCGAGGATCTCGGCCGCGCGCGCGAGCTTTCCGCGCTCGCCCCCCTCGGGCGGTCCGGCCACGCGCCCAAGTGGCTTGTACCACCCCATCCCGAACAGGTCGTGGCTGGTCTGCACGCCCATCGGATCGCCCGCCGGCAGGAACTCCACCGACACGGCCTCCTTGCCGGACGCGGGGCGCATGACGCGTCCCAGACGTTGCACGAACACGCGCTCACTGGTGGTGGGCGCAAGGTGCATGACCACGGATGCCCGCGTCTCGTCCCAGCCCTCGGTGAGGAGGTCGGCGTTGCACAGCACGTCGATCCGGCCGGCACCGAAATCCGCGAGGATCCGCTGCAGGACGCGGGCCTGCGTCTGGCCCGACACCGCGGCGGCCTTCACGCCCCGCTCGGTCAGCTCGTCGGCCAGGCCCTGGGCCTGCGCCACGGTGGCGGTGTACGCCACCCCGGCGAGATCGAGGGGCATGAAGTGCTCGGCCCACACATCCGCGCAGGCGCGGTGCCAGAGAGCCCGGTCGAGGGCACGTCCCAGACTGGCCTGATCGAAGTCACCGCGCACGCGCGTAACGTCGGACAGATCAACGGCGCGCTCCACGCGCAGCGAGCGCAGGGGGCACAGGATCCCGCGGTCAATCGCGGACTGGCGATCAAGGGTCGCCGCGACCGGCCCGAACACCTGCTCAACGTGCCCCGTGGTGGTGGCCGGGGTGGCGGTGAAGCCCACGAGCACCGCGTCCGCCGCGCGGTCCACCATCCTTCGGGTCTGGGCTCCGAGGGTCGTATGGGCCTCGTCACAGATCAGCAGCGTCACGGAATCCCAGTCGGCCGTGTCCTGATTCCGCAGCGCCGCCTGATAGGTGCAGATGGCCACGCCGGGGCGGCCGATGGAGCCGACGCCGTCCACCGTGAAGGGCACGCCGGGGAAGAATGTGGTGAGCGCCAACGCGGTCTGCTCGGCGAGGTTGCGCCGGGGGACGAGGATGACGGCCGAGCCGTCGAGGGCAGCGGCGAGGGCACAGAACGTGATGGTCTTGCCGGAGCCCGTGGGAGCGTCCACCCAGGTGCGCGACGCGCCTTGGCGCAACCGGACGGCGAGTTCGTCGAGGGCCTCGATCTGGTGCTCGCGCAGCACCACACCGGGCCACCACGCGGCCGGGTCGGCCAGCGCGGCCTCCAGGCGCTCGGCACAAGCCAGCGTCTCCATCGTCTCTGTAGGCGTCCTCATGCCATCTCGCACCTCTCAGCGCATGGCCAGTGACATGCGCGGCAGGCCCCGATGGGCCGATGCGGACCGAAGGGTTCAGGAGCGATCGGCGGGGTGCTCGCACGAGGCGCCGGACGGCCCGTGAACCGGCGTGGACCATAGCACCGTCCGGTATCAGGGGCCTCGCGCACGGCCGCGCACGGCATTCCACCGACCGGGGCCGCTACAGTGGTTGCACGATGGGTACCGGATCCTCCCGAGGCGGCGCGAACCAGTGGGCACGACCGGTGCTGCTCGCGGTCGCATGCATCGTCATCGGCTTCGTCGTTGGGTGGTTCGCCCGGGGCGACGGCGGCGGAGTGCTCCTTCCCGTGGTGGCGGATGCGGTACAGACGACGGCCACGGTGCCGGCGACCGACACCACCGCGACCACGGGCACCACCGCGACCACGGACACCACCGGGACGACGGACACCACCGGGACCACGGGGTCCACCGTGACGGGCGCACCCGCACGTGACCAGATCAACCTGGTCGTGCTCAACGGGACCGAGACCAGCGGGTTGGCCGCCAAGACCCAGGCGCAGGCCGAGTCGATCGGCTACATGAACGTGGGCAAGGGCGATGCACCCGAGACGCAGGCGACCACCATCGCCTACTACCGCACCGGCGAGGAGGCCGCGGCCGAGCAGGTGGCGGCCGATCTCGGGGCGCAGACCCAGGAGGCCCTCACGGCGGGCAGCGGCATCGAGTCGGCCGCCGTCACGGTGCAGCCCGACGTCGACGTGGTGCTCGTCCTCGGGGGATGACCCCCGTGGGGGACCCTGGCCTGAGGGTCGGGGTCCGGCTTCCGCAGTACGCCTCCACTTGGCCGGACCTGCGTGACGCCGCCATTCAGGCCGAGGCGCTCGGCTTCGACTCGGTCTGGCTGAACGACCACCTGTGGACCCCGGGGCGCCTGCACCGGGATTCCGCCGTCGATCTGTTCACCGGGCTGGCCGCCGTCGCGGCCGTCACTGACCGCATCACGCTGGGCACGGCGGTCATGTCGGCGTCGTACCGGCCGGCGGCCCTGGCGGCCAAGATGGCATCGGTCATCGACGTCATTTCCGGTGGCCGCCTCGTACTGGGCCTCGGCACGGGCTCCGATGAGGGCGAGCACCGGGCATACGGCTACCCATTCCCCGCGCCGCGCGCGCGCGCGGACGGCATGGTGCAGGTACTCGATGTGGTCGAGGCCATGTGGGCAGCGCCCGACGGGGCCACACTCGAGGGCCGGATCCACGACGCCCCGTGCAACCCGCCGGTCATCTCGGCGCCCCGGCCACCGATCCTGATGGCCGCGCACCGGCGGCGCCTGCTGCAGGTCGCCGGGGCACGGGCCGACGGGCTGTTCGCCGCCTTCCTCGCGCCCGACGACCTGCGGGCCCGCGTCGCCATCGCCCAGACGGCGCGCGACGAGGCGGGCATCGCCGATCCCCTTCGCGTCGCCGTGTACATCTACGCCCTGCCGATCCGCCACGAGGACGAGGCACTCGAGTGGATCGCCCCCGAGGCCGAGGCGCTGGGCAGCACGCCCCGTTCATTCCTCAAGTGGCTCCCCAGCCACGGGCTGGCCGCCGCGCCTGAGCAGATCGCCGCCGAGCTGGCGCGCTTCGCCGCGGCCGGCGCCACGGACGCCGTGCTGGTGCTGCCGAACCGTGTCCCCCCGGAGGCGCTGAATGCCCTGGCGGAGGTGATGGAACCACCACCCCCGGTGGCGCCCCCCGCCTCGGCGCGCGGTGATGCGGCCGCGGGGGGGATGCCGGACGCACCGGCCCCGGTCACCACGGATCAGGTCGTGAGCGCCACCGGGAACCTTGTCGACCTCCTCGTCGAGCGGCATCGGCGCGGTGGGCGCGGTGCGGATCGCGCCGTCAGTGACGAGCACGGCATCTGGACGTTCGACGACCTTTCGCTGGCCATGCGCCGCGCGGCCGGCGCGCTGCGGGCCGCGGGCATGCGCCGCGGCCAGCACGTGGCGGTGGTCAACCGTGACGGGCGCCGGTGGGTGCAGGCGGTGCTCGGCATCGCCGCGGGCAGCGGGGTGGCCATCCCCCTCGACCCCGCCATGGCCCCCGACCTCATGGCCGGCGTGCTGGAGGACGCGGCCGTGGCGATCGTGATCGCCGATGACGAGGTGCCGGGCGGCCCATGGCGCGTGCTGCACCCCGAGGCGCTCGACCGAGCCGCACCCGTGCCCGTCACCCCGGTGCACCCCGACGACCTCGCCTACATCGTGTACTCATCCGGATCCACGGGCACCCCCAAGGGGGCCATGCACGCGCACCGCGACATGCACGCGTCGGTGGAGGGATACGCCCGGGAGGTGCTCGGGCTCGCCGCGGGCGACACCTGCCACGCGGTCTCGCGGGGCTACACGTCGCTCGGCTTCGGGAACGGGTTCTTCCGCCCGCTGGGCCGCGGTGCCCATGTGGTGCACACGCACACCCGGCCCAACGTGCGCACGGTCATCCACGCATGCCGCGACCACGGGGTCACCGTGCTCTCGGGCGTCCCCACCTTCTGGGCACAGCTGGCGGAGTTCCTCACGCGCCACCCCGACGAGCGCGCATCCATCGCCACGGTGCGGCTGGGGGTGTCATCCGGCGATACGCTGCCGGCACCCGTGCTCGCCCGCCTGCGCGAGGTGGTCCCCGGCCTTGACGTGCTCGAGGGCTTCGGATGCTCGGAGACCTCGAACATCGTGCTGTCCACCCGGCCCGGTGACGACCTGCCCGGGCTCCTCGGGCACCCGGTGCCGGGTGCCGAGGTGTCGCTGCGCGACGGGAACGGCGACCCGGTACCCCCGGGGACGCCGGGTCGCCTGTGGATCCGCTCCGCAAGCAACACCTCGGGCTACTGGCGGCGTGCGGACCTCACCCGCGACCTGGTGCACGGTGAATGGGTGCGCATGAGCGACATACTGGTGGTGGAGGACGGCGTCTTCCGGCACATCGGCCGGGCCGACGATCTGTTCAAGGTCGATGCCAAGTTCGTCAGCCCGGTTCAGGTGGAGGGCGTCATCCATGCGCACCCGGCGGTGGCCGAGGTCGCCGTGGTGGGCCGCCCGGACGCCCAGGGGCTGCTGCGGGTGGTCGCCGTGATCGTGCCGGCCGCGGGGGCCGCCACCGAGGCCGCCGAGCACGAGATCCGCCACGCCGTCGCCCACGCCCTGGGCGCCTACGCGGCGCCGTCGGTGATCGAGTGGCGCGACGAACTGCCGCGCCTCGCATCGGGCAAGGTGGCCCGCCGGGTGCTTCGCGAGGGCGGCCCCGCCTAGCGTCC
>SXQZ01000140.1 GCA_005792725.1 Actinomycetota bacterium | reverse complement strand
CGCGTAGGGCGTCTCGCGGAACACCCGGCCACGGGACCCGAGGTCCGCGATCAACGCCCGGTCGGCGTCCTTCACGAACGTCCCTTCCACCAGCGGCACCTGCGCAGTGAACCGGCCCTGACGGTCCACCGGGTTGGGGGCATCGAGGCCGTGCTCGCGGGCCGCACGCATGTCGTCCTCGCCAAAGGCCGGCGCGATGTGCACGATGCCCGTGCCGTCGTCGGTGGTGACGAAGTCCCCCGTCACCACCACGTGCGCGCCCGCGATCATGTCGAACGGCGGCGCATACCCACGGCCCGCCAGAGCGGCAGCCGGCAGTAGCCGCTCGACCACCGCGTCCGCGCCGATCACAGCCGCCACCAGCCCGGATGCCATCACCAGACGCTCATCACCAACCACCACCACCGCGTAGTCGGTCGCCGGGCTGATGGCGACCGCCTGATTCGCGGGCAGCGTCCAGGGGGTCGTGGTCCATACCAGCAGTGACGTGCCCGGCTCGTCGATCAGGGGGAACGTCACGTAGACGGACGGGTCGGTGACGTCCGCGTAGCCCTGCGCCACCTCGTGGCTGCTCAGCGCCGTACCGCACCGGGGGCAGTACGGCACCACCTTGTCGCTCTCGTACACCAGGCCCTTGCCGTAGAGGGTCGCGAGGCTCCACCAGACACTCTCGACGTAGTCGGTGTCCATCGTGCGGTACGCCGTGGACGTATCCACCCAGAAGCCGATGCGCTCGGTGAGGCGCTCCCACTCGTCGAGGTACTCGCCCACGGACTCGCGGCAGCGCCGGTTGAACTCCGCGATGCCGTACGCCTCGATCCCGGGCTTGCCGCTGATGCCCAGTTGCCGCTCGACCTCGAGTTCCACGGGCAGCCCGTGGCAGTCCCACCCGGCCTTGCGCTCCACATAGCGACCTCGCATCGTGTGGAAGCGGGGGAAGATGTCCTTGAACACCCGCGAGAGCACGTGGTGCGATCCGGGGCGCCCGTTCGCGGTGGGCGGGCCCTCGTAGAACACGTACGTGTCCGCCCCGGAGCGCATCTCGACGCTGCGCCGGAACACGTCCCCCTCGCGCCACGTACGGAGCACGCGCTCCTCCATCGCCGTCCAGTCGGACGCCGGACCCACCGGGCGCCACCGGCTCATGCGGCCACCTGCGCCCGGGGTGCGACCGGCGCGGTGCGCAGCGGACCGCCCATCGCCTGCCCGGCCGCGCGGCGCCCCGCCCCGGCGCGGGGCCCGATCGCGTGCCACCCGCCCGTGCGGGCGCACTCATCCGCAATGACATGCGGGGTGCCGCGCAGGGTGATGGTGCCGTCGGAGTCCACGGCGATGAGGAGCGGAGCCACGGCCGGTGAGGGTACCAACGACGTCGCTACCATGATTCACGTGCAGGAGGTGACCCCATAGACGCTCCACGCCCGGTGTTCATCCACGGGGCGGGCCGCACGCCGGCGTCGTGGGGTCCGCAACTCACCCGGTTCGAGGGCGCTCTCGCGGTTGCCCTGCCGGGCCACCCCGATGGGGCGCCCCTCGACGGCACGCCTGCCATGGCCGAGTGGGTGATCGATGAGGTCACGGACATCCTCGGGCCCCTCGTGATGGTCGGCCACTCGCTGGGCGGCGCCGTCGCCCTTGAGATCGCCCTCGCGCGGCCCGACCTGGTTGCCGGGCTCGTGCTGGTGTCCACCGGCGCGCGGCTGCCGGTGCCCGATGACGCCATCGCCCGCATCGATGACGACTTCGCGGGCGAGTGCGCGCGGCTGGTGGAGCAGTCGTGGCTGTACCACGACCCCGATCTCATCCGCCGGGGCACCAACTCGGTCATCTCGATGGGCCCGGATTCCCTGCGCGCCGACTATGTCTCCGCGCGTGACCACGACCTGCGGGGCCGCCTGGGCCAAGTGGATGTTCCCGCGCTGGTCGTGAGTGGCGAAGAGGATCCGCTCGTACCCACATGGCTCTCCGAGGAGCTCGCCGACGAGTTGCCGCAGGCCACGCTGGCCGTCGTCGCCGGAACGGCGCATGTGCCGCAACTCGAGCGTGCCGACGCCATTGACCTGCTGATCGCGGCGTTCCTCGCACGACTCGAGCTCTCGCTCGCGGGAGATGCATGACCGAGCCGCGCCGCGCGGCAGGACACCCCATCGCCATCCTCGTGAACCCGCGGTCGGCCGCCGCGCGGCCGGGCCTCACCGAGTACGCCGAGCGGCGTCTGGCGCCCCTGGGCCTGTGCGCGGTGCTCACCACGCAGCAACGTGGCCACGCCGCCGATCTGGCCCGGCTCGCCATGCAGGAGCATCAGGCCCTCACGGTGGTCACCCTCGGCGGCGCCGGCACGGCGGCCGAGGCCGCCGGTGCGTTGGTGGGCACCGGCGCCGCGCTGGCCCCCATCCCCACCGGGAGCACCAACGTCTTCGCCCGCACGATCGGCTGGCCCATGGATCCCCACGAGGCCATCGACCATCTGGTGCGCGTGATCGAGGACGGCCAGCGCGCCGACCCGGTGACCATCGGGCATGTCGCGGCCAGCGGCCAGGAGCGCTTCTTCATCGTCAACGCCGGGGCCGGGGTTGACGCCGAGGCCGCCGGCCTCGTGGAGCGTCATCCCGAGTGGAAGCGGCAGGTGGGTCAGGTGTGGTTCGCGAGCGCCACGGTCCTCGCTGCCGCCCGCCAGCGCCGGCGCCCGCTGATCCGCCTGGCGATCGACGGTGGCACCCCCTTCCCCATGGCCTCGGTGAGCGTGGCCTGCACCCGGCCCTATGCGTACTTCGGGCACCATGCGTTCGACCTCATCCCCGACGCCGGGCATGACGGGGCGCTCGGGTGGCTGGGGTCCGTGTCGCCCGGGATGGCGGGGCCGGCCATCGCCGCCGCCGGTGCCTTCACCGGGGCCTGGCACCTGGACTCGTCGCACGTCGCCCACGGCGTGGCCCATCAGTCCATCGTGCTCGAGAGCAGCGGGGGGATGGCGCTGCAGGCCGACGGCGAGCCGCTCGGCCGCCATCGCCGCATTGTCATGACACCGGCCACCGGCCTGCTGGTGCTCAGGGGCGACGCCACGCCACACTGAGCGGGGAAGCGGACGGGCAGGAGGCATCATGACGGCACCGGCCGCGGGCCTGCTGACGTTGAGGTGGGCAGGGCACCTGTCTCCGGGCCCCCCGGGCGCTACCTGACGGTGACCGCGCCCACCGCGCGTGCGATGGGGGCGGAGCGCTTGAGCGCGGTGGTGGTGAGGGTCCACCGGCCCTTGGCCAGCGTGATGGTGCACCGGTAGGTGCGCACCGCCTTCCGGCCGGTACCCCGGGTGGTGAGGGTGCACCGCCCGGTGGCCCTGCGGGTACGCGCGGTGGCCGCGTGGGTGGCAGACGCGGTGGCCGCCGTGGCCGTGGCCGCGACCTGGGTGACCCCGGTTGCGCCCCGCGGGGCGGCGCCGGTGGTGGTGCATGTGCGGCGCTTGCAGCGGGTGGCTGCGGCCAGTCGCGGCAGCGACGCGGCGGGCGCCGCTGCGGCGGGGGTGGCCGCCGGTGCGGCGCTGATGGTCACCTGGACGGAGGTGCTCGCCTGGCCGGTGAGGTCGCTCATGGTCACCGTGACCGCGCCTGAGGCGGCCTGTGCGGCGCTGCCGGAGATCACCCCGGTGGCGGCGTCGAGCACGATGCCTGCGGGCAGGGCCGGGCTCACGGTGAAGGAGGCCGTGCCGGTGCGCGCCACGACCGGGCGCAGGGCAGTGATGGCGGTGCCCGCCACCGCGCTCACCGGGCCCGGATAGGACACCGAGGCGGTGCCGAAGCCGTAGACCACGTAGGCCGATCCGGAACTCGGCCGGGAGGTGTTGGCCGCCCGGTAGGCCCCGATGATGAGATCGGCTCTCGCGTCACCGTTGACATCCCCCGCCCCTGCTGCCTCCGGCCCGCCGACCGCGGCGCTCTCTGCGGCGCCGTCAATCCGGCAGCCCCGGGCGCGGGGTGAGCCGAACGCAGCCAGGTCGAGGTTGCCCTGGGAGGCGGCCCCGTACACCACGTAGGACGATCCGGATGTGGCCCGGCCGTTGTTGTCCGCACCGGGCGCCCCGATGATGAGATCGGCTTTCGCGTCACCGTTGACATCCCCCGCTCCTGCTACCGCCGGGTCCCCGGCGTCCCCCCCTGCGGCGCCGTCAATCCGGAAGCCCCGGGCGCTGGGTGAGCCGAACGCAGCCAGGTCGAGGTAGTCAAGTCGCGTGAAGTGGTGTAAATCCGGATCGTCGGTCGCAGCCGGGTTCAGATCGTGGCAGGGACCTCATTTCCGTTGCGACGACGGCCCGCGCTCCCCACCTGAGCTGGCTGGTCGTCGTCGCCCGGCCCGCAGGG
>SXQZ01000139.1 GCA_005792725.1 Actinomycetota bacterium | reverse complement strand
CCGGCCCCCTCCGCGATTGCGGCGCCGATCACCTCGGCCACGAAGGCCGGATCGGACCGCGTCGCGTCTTCGCACGAGAACTCGACGTCGGGGCACAGGCCGACGGCCTGACGCACCGCGTCGATCGCAGTGGCCATGACCTGCGTGCGGTCCATCCGCAACTTGTGCGCCATGTGGATGTCGGACGTCGCGATGAACGTGTGGATGCGGGGGTGGGTGGCGTCGCGCACCCCCTCCCACGCGACGGCGATGTCCTTCTCATTCGCCCGTGCGAGGGCGGCGATGGTCGGCCCCTGGACCTCGCGGGCCACGGCCTGCACGCCCGCGAGGTCGCCCGGGGACGAGATCGGGAAGCCGGCCTCGATCACGTCCACGCCGAGGCGCGCGAGCTGCTGGGCGATCTCCACCTTCTCCCGCAGGTTCAGGTGAATGCGTGGCGACTGCTCCCCGTCGCGAAGGGTCGTATCGAAGAACCTGACGCGCTTGGCGTCGTCTCGGCTGGCGTCGTCGGCCGGCACGGGGGCTTCCTCCTGGCTCGTGTGGACTGTCCGGTGCCCGGCGCATCCGGGCGTGGGTGTCGGTTCGCTCCCCCTAACGGGGGAGGAGCAGAAGGGCGCCCAGCAGGTCGCGATTCGCCAGGAGGCTCATGTTCGCGGTGGCGCTCATCGGGGTGAAGCGTAGCGCATGGCCCGTGGTCGGCAAGCCGTGCCCGGACCGGTCGCAACGGGGGGCCCGCCGACGCGGTGCCGGGGGGCCGGTCGCCGCCCACGGTCCATCACACGTCGAGGTCGACGAACCAGACGTCGGCGCCGCAGCCCGACGCGATCGCCGCCTGGATCTCCGGCGGGACGGGCGAGTCCACCGTGACGCCCATCGTGGCCTGCCCCTCCGAGCTGCGGCCCACCGCCATGGACGCGATGTTGATGCCCTCACCGGCCATCACGGTGCCGACCGTGCCGATCTGGCCCGGCCGGTCGGCGTACCGCAGGATGCCCACATGCCGGTCGAGTTCCATCTCGATCGGCTGGCCGAGCACCTCGACGAGGCGGGGCCGCGACGTGCTTCCCACCGTCGTCCCCGCGACGGAGACATCGCCGATCGCCACCGTCAGGCGGCTGGTGTACTCGCGTGACGCGGACGTGGTCGAGTCGCTCCATTCAATGCCGCGCTCACGTGCCCGATCGGCGGCGTTGACCATGTTCACCGTCTCGACCGTGTGCCCCGAGAGCGCTCCGGCAAGCACCGCCGTCACCAGGAGGCGCGTATCGTGCCCGGCGATCTCGCCCTCGCACCCCACCTGGATCGACCCCTCGATGCCCCCGGAGATACCCGCGGCGAGCCGCCCGAGATGGCCGGCGAGGGGCAGGTACGGGCCAACCGTGGCCATCGTCTCCGCGGACACCACCGGGATGTTCACGGCGCTCGTGACCACACCCCCGGTGAGCGCGGCTGCCACCTGCTCGGCGCAGGCGATGCCCGCACGCTCCTGCGCCTCCCCTGTGGATGCCCCGAGGTGCGGGGTGACGACGATGCCGTCCACCCCGAAGTACGGGCTGTCGGTCGCGGGTTCCTCGGGGAACACGTCAATCGCCGCGCCGGAAACCTTCCCGGCCATGACCGCCGCCACCAGGTCCTCGGCGACGATCAGGTCGCCGCGCGCGTCGTTGATGATCCGCACGCCGTCACGCATCTTCGCCAGGGACTGGGCATTGATGAATCCCTGCGTCTCGGGGGTGGAGGCCACGTGCAGGGTGATGAAATCGCACTCGGGGAAGAGATCGTCGAGGGAATCCATCTTCTCCACGCCCATCTCGCGGTAGCGCGCATCGGCCACGAAGGGGTCGTAGGCCACCACGCGCATCCCGAGTCCGTGCGCACGCTCGGCCACCAACTGTCCGATGTTGCCGAACCCGATGACGCCCAGGGTCTTGCCCGTGACCTCGATGCCGCCGAACTTCGCCCGCTCCCAGCGCCCGTCCACCAGCGCCATGTGGGCCTGGGGGATGTTGCGCGCCTGGGCCAGCATCAGGGCGATCGCGTGCTCCGCGGCCGACACGGCGTTCGAGCCCGCGGCGTTCACCACAACGATGCCCCGCTCGGTTGCGGCGGCCACATCCACGTTGTCCACGCCCGTGCCGGCCCGGCCGACCACGCGCAGGTGCGTCGCGTGGGCGATGAGGTCGGCGGTCACCTTCGTGGCGCTGCGCACCACGAGGGCGTCGTAGGGTGCGATGCCCTCGGCGAGTTCCGCGGCCGACCACCCCACCTCGACGTCCACCTCCCCCACGGAGCGGAGCACATCAATGCCCCCCTCGGCGATCGTCTCGGTGACGAGGATGCGTGGACGGTCAGTCATGTGCAGGGAGCCCCCGGTTCAGAACTCGGTGTCGATCCAGTCCATCATGCCGCGGAGCTTCTTCCCCACGTGCTCGATGGGATGGTCGCCCTGGCGGTCCTTGATCTCGTTGAACCGTGGGCGTCCGGCCCTGTTCTCCGCCAGCCACTCGCGGGCGAACTCGCCGCTTTGGATCTCGGCGAGAATGGCGCGCATCTCGGCGCGGGTGTCCTCGGTGATCACCCGGGTGCCGCGGGTCAGGTCGCCGTATTCGGCCGTGTTCGAGATCGAGTACCGCATCCCCGCGATGCCCTTCTCGTACATGAGGTCGACGATCAGCT
>SXQZ01000138.1 GCA_005792725.1 Actinomycetota bacterium | reverse complement strand
GCAGCGCCGCGAGGCCGTCGGGCGGCAGCCCGTTCCCGCCCGGTTCGGCGTGCACACGGTTCACCACGACCGCGCCCAGCGGATACTGCTCGTCGCGCAGCCTCTGCCCGAGGGCCACGGCCTCGCCGGCGGGCCCGGGGTAGGGGCCCGTCACCACGACGAAGCGCGTCACGTCGGATCCGAGAAGGACCCGGACGGCGGATGCCCGCGTCCGGAATCCCTCGTACATGCCATCGAAGGACTCCAGGAACTCGGCGATGTCGGTGAGCAACTGCGCTCCGGTCAGGCGCTCCACCACGGCCATCACCATGTGCCCGCCGGCCTGCAGCGCGCGCCACCCCGCCCGGCCCGCACCGGACCGGGGTCCGAGGAGGAGACGCAGGCCGCGCCCCTCGACGAAGCGGACCATGCGGCCGGGGGCGTCCAGGAAGTCCAGCGCGTTGAGCGCCGGGGGGGTGTCGAGCACCACGACGTCGTAGTCACCGGAGTCCACGAGCTCGTGCAACCGCTCGACGGCCATGAACTCCTGGGTCCCGGCAACGGCGCCGGTCAGGTGCCGGTAGACGCGGTTGCGCAGGATCGTGTCCCGCGCCGCCTCATCCGGCGCTTCCCGCGCGACGAGCCGGTCGAATGTCGCCCGGGGGTCCAGTTGCAGGGCGTCGAGCGTCCCGGCCATCGGGACGCCGGTCGCCGCGATGCGCGCCGGGTCCACCCGGTGGGGGCTGTCGCCCAGATGCTCGATGCCAAGTGCCCCGGCGAGGCGTCGTGCGGGGTCGATCGTGACCACCGCCACCCGGCCGCCGCGCGAGGCCAGGCCCAGGGCGAGCGCGGCCGACACCGTGGTCTTCCCGACCCCCCCGGCGCCGGCGACGACCACGATGCGCCGGCCGGCGAGCAGGCCGATGAGGTCGGTATCCGGTGGCATGCGCCGATCTGCGGCCGGGCCGATGCGGCCCGTATCAGGTGGCATGGTTACCCCCCACGGCGGGGTCCGCCATGAGGGCGGCCGACAGGGCTTCAAGGCCCCCCGAGCCCGGCGAGAGGTCGGAGACGGCGGGCAGCACCGCCACCGGCACGCCGGCCTCCCGCGTGAGGCCGGCGACCTCACGCGCGTCGTGGGCGGCGCCGTTGGCCATGGCGAGGGCGGCCTCGCACGCGGCGCGGTCCGCCGATGCCGGGTCCGCCGCCCCGGCGGCAACGCGGAGAGCCTGTACGTCGGCGTCGCCGAACGGTGACCGGCGCACGCCGTTGACGATCGCGCACGCGACCCGCAGGTCCCGGGCGCGCAGGGCCGCGACGGCCTCGATCGCCTCGGTGACGGCGAGGTCCTCGGGCCGGGCGACGACCACCACGCCCGTGGCCGCCGGATGGCGGATGACGCGCTCGATGGCGTCGGCCTGGTCGCGGACGGGACCCGACCCCGCGAGGTCGCGCACGCTGCCGGCCACCTCGAGCATGGCGATGCCGTGGCCCGTTGCGGGCGCATCCACCACGAGGCGGTCCCACACCGGCGTGCCCCCGCTGACCTCGGTCGCGAGCCCCCAGATCTTCCCCAGGGTCACGAGGGCCGAGAGACCGGGTGCGGCCTGTGTCACCTGATGGAACGCGCGGCTGCGGGCCACCATCTCGACGAGAGGCCTCACCCGTAGCTGGGTCGTGAGGTACTCCTGCGTGGCCCGGTCGGCATCCACCGACAGGGAGAAGAGCCCGGGCCGCACTTCGGCCGGTGCATCGCGGGGCGGGGCGATCCCGAACCGCGCCCGGCTGCTCTGCTCACCGCCCACCTCGAGCAGCAGGGTGCGGTGCCCGGCGTCCGCGAGTCCCAAGGCCAGGGCGGCGGCGACCGTGGTCTTTCCCACGCCGCCCTTCCCGATGACGAACGCGAGGCGGCGGTCGGTGAGCGGCGGTTCCGCCATGGCGCCCACCCTAGCCCGGCAGGATGTCCCGCCGGATCGTCCCGGCCATCACGGGGACCACCGCCCCACCCACGGTGACGGTGGTCGTGCCATCCGAACCGGCGATGACGCGCACGTGCACCTCGCCGGGGTGTCCCACGTGGTGCCCCTGCCGCACGGTCACGCGCAGGCCCGCCCGGCCGGTGCCGCGCGCCGCGAGCGCGGCACCAAGCGCCCCGGCGGCGCTCCCGGTGACCGGGTCCTCGGCGATGCCGATGGGTGCGGCGAAGTGCCGTACCTCGGCCACGGTGGGATCGCCGTGCTCGTGGAGGACGTAGGCGCTCACCCCGGCCCACCCCTCGTCGCGTCCGAAGGCCCGCAGGGCGTCATGGTCGGGTGACAGCGCGTCGAGGTCCTGCACCTCGAGCATCACCTGCGGGAGACCGGCATCCCAGATCGGGGCCTCCCCGAGGGGGTGTGCCCCCAGGCACGCCGCCACCGCCCGCGCGTCGGCCAGGCCGCGCCGCGCGGCCCCCGCGTGGGTCATGGCCGCGCCCTCGTCGTCGGCCTGAACCACGACGTCGCCGCCCGCGGTGCGCAGCACGCCTTCGTCGCCGATCCACCCGATGTTCCTCAGCACCCACGCGGCTCCCACCACGGGGTGCCCGGCCAGCGGCAGTTCGGTCACCGGGGTGAAGATGCGCAGCGCGGGCGGTGCGCCCGGAACGGCGAAGACGGTCTCCGACAGCCCGATCTCGGCGGCGAGGCGCTGCATGTGCTCCGCGGGCATGACGGCGTCGCCCGTGATGACGGCCAGGGGATTGCCGGAGAGCGGCCCGGTGGCGAATACATCAACCCAGTGGATGTCCATGGAAGTAGTCTCCCAGCCCATGGGCTGGACGGGCTGGACCATCACGGGCGCGGGGATCGCCCTTGGCGTGCTGCTGGCCGCGGGGCTGGCGATTGCGCTTATCCGAGGCCTCCGCCTCAAGCGGCGCATCGCCGCGAGCCAGAGCATGGTCTCACCGCTCGCCGACGGCATCCACCGTGGCGCCACCGACATCGGGCGGGGCGTCGCCCGTGCCGAGGCGGGTGCGGCGGAGCTCTCGCGCGAGATCGAGCGGCTGCGGGTGCCGGTGGCCGAGCTCCAGGTCATCGGCCGCCACGCCTGGGTTGCCATCATGCGGATCAAGGGCCCGCTCGGGTGGGTGGCGGGCATCCGCGCCCTCATCAAGTACCGCGGGCGATAGGGGTGCGCGCCGCCGTCATCGACGTCGGCTCGAATTCGGTGCGGCTGCTCCTGATGGAGGGGATGACGCCGTGGGGCGCGGTGGGGGAGCGCCGGGTGACCGTCACCGGCCTGCGCCGGGGCGCGCACGCGGACGGGAGCGTGGCGTCCGCGGCCATCACGCGTCTCGACGCCTGTCTCGCGGACTACGCGGAGCGCATCGCGGCGGCGGGGGGTCCGCCGGTGGTGGCCGTGGGGACCTCGGCGGTCCGTGAGGCCCCGAACCGTGCGGCAATCCTTGCGGTCGTGCTGAGGCGCCTCGGGTGCGACCTGCGCGTGGTCACGGGGCGCGAGGAGGGTGCCCTCGCGTTCGCGGGGGCACGCCTGGTGATGAGCGGTGCGTCCGGGACGTGCACGGTGGTCGACATCGGCGGCGGCAGCACCGCGGTCGTGCCGGGGGGCGACGCCGGCCCGGAACACGCGGTGAGCCTGCCCCTCGGTGTGAATCGGCAGGGTGAGCACCTCACCGGGGATCCGCCGCCCCCGGAGCGGGTGGACGCCATCGCCGCGGACGCGGCGGCCATGGTGGGCGCTGCCACGCAGGCGTTTGGCCGCACCGGCATGGTGATCGGCGTCGCCGGAACGGTGACGACGACGGCCGCCATCCAGATGGGGCGTTATGACCCCGACCGGATCCACGGCATGGTCATCACGCGTGCCGATGTCGCGGATGTGCTCGGGCGGGTCAGTGCGGTGGACGGCCGTGAGCGGTCCCGCATCCCCGGGCTCCACCCGGACCGGGTCAACTCGATCGTTCCGGGCCTCGCCATCCTGCTGGGGTCACTGCGCGCGCTGGGCGCCGATGATCTGGTGGTGTCCGAGCGCGACCTCCTCGACGGCGTGGCCATGGAGTGGGCGCACGCCGGGGCGGGGCCGAGCCACTAGCATCGGGTCCGATGGGCAGTGAGACGACATGGGATGCGGCCGATGGCACGATCCACGCGGTCGAGGGGCTCGCAGACGCTCTGGCGCGCACCGAGGACCCGGCCGATGACCGCCGGATGATCTTCTCGAAGGGTGAGAACACCCGGCACATCCGGCACGAGCAGGTACTCGGCCGCTGGCCGATCCTTGCCGAGGAGTGGTGCCGGCGCGTTGAGGATACCCGGATCGCATCCGTCGACCGCACACCTGGCGCCGCGACGTTCGGGCGCTGAGCGCGGTGACCCTGCCTGCCGGCCGGAGTGGCGGAACTGGTAGACGCGGGAGACTTAAAATCTCCGGTCCCTCGGGGCGTGCGGGTTCGAGTCCCGCCTCCGGCCCCTGCATCGCCGTCCAAGCGGGCCCCAACGGGGCCCGCTTGGCGGCATGGAACCTCTCCTACCCGGCGACCGAGCGCTTCAGGTGGGCACCCGCCTGGAAGCGGGGCACATTGCGCGCGGGGATCTGGATCTTCTGGGTGGGATTGCGCGGGTCAACGCCCTCGCGGGCAGCACGGTGTGACACCGAGAACTTCCCGAAGCCGGAGAACTGCACCTCGTCTCCGGCCTTGAGGGCAAGCTCGAGCTCATCCAGGACGGCCTGGACTGCACGGGACGCCTGGTCGTTGGTGAGGTCGGCTGCACGCGCGACGCGCTTGACGAAGTCGGCCTTGGTCATGGGTCTCCTCGCTTCGGTGACCTCCGTACGGAGGCTGCAGCGATCGCTGCGGAGTGGCGATGACGCTACCAACCCACCCGGACGCGCCGACTCCCGGACTCCGGGAATCCGGCTTTGCGCAGGTGTTTCCTGATGATCGGGCACGGAGCGCAGGCCCGTATGGACGTCGAGGTGCCGACCCCCGGCGCTGCGGCGGTTGCGGTCTCGTTCCCCGGGGGCGGCACCGGACGCCCCCGGCCGGCGGACCGGCTTGATCTCGTGCTGGGCCTGCTGGCGTGGGGTGTGCATGGCACCGACGAGCGCAACGTGCGCGACCTCGCCGATCGCATCCGCGCGCTCGCGACCGCGATCGCCGCGAGCCCGGACGGCGAGGTGCCTGCGGGAACGGTCAGCGTGGTGACCCGGGCGGGCACCCCGGTGGAGATGCGCCTGGTGCCGTGGTCCGGTGCCCGCGGGGCACGGCGCATCACCGTCGAACTCGTCCGCTCCGCGGTCGGGCCCGTGCCCGTCACGCGGCGGTCGCCGTCGGCGACGTCGCTGGTGCTCGCCGGTCTCATGGCGGCCTGGTGGGAGTCCACCCAGGTGGACGCGGAGCACCGGCTGGCCCTTGCGCTCGCCCTTGAGGGCCTCATCAACTGGTACCGCGAGGCGCACCGGCTCACCCCGGCGCGCGACGCCGTCGAGGCCGCCCGCACGCACGCGGCCGACCGCATTCGTGCGGGCGGCCTCGACCTCCCCGACTCCCTGGCCGGCGCCCCGGCCTGACCGATGCGGGGTGCGATGTCGTCCAACGGGGCGGAGCACTGAGGCGCGTCAGGGCGACTCAGGCACTGCGGCTGCCCGGCCCGGGGCCCGGGCTAGTCCTCCTGATGGGCGTTGATCGCGGCCATCGCCGCGATCTGCTCCACCACCTCCTCGTTGGCCAGCGTGGTGACGTCGCCCAGGTGGCGGTCCTCGGACACGTCGCGCAGGAGGCGCCGCATGATCTTCCCGGAGCGCGTCTTCGGGAGGTCCGGTGTGAGGACGATCGAGGCCGGCTTGGCGATGGGCCCGATCTGCTTCGCCACGTGGTCGCGCAACTCAGCGATGAGGGCGTCGTCGCCATGGTGGGTGTCGCGCAGCGTCACGAACGCGGCGATGGCCTGGCCCGTCACGTCGTCGGCCCGGCCGACGACCGCGGCCTCGGCGACCGCCGGGTGGTCCACGAGGGCGCTCTCGATCTCGATGGTCGAGAGGCGGTGGCCCGATACGTTCATGACGTCGTCAATGCGCCCGAGCAGCCAGAAGTCGCCGTCGTCGTCGATGCGGCAGCCGTCGCCCGCGAGGTAGAGGCCGGGAAACCGGCTCCAGTAGGTGTCGATGTAGCGTTGATCGTCGCCGAGGAGCGTGCGCAGCATCCCGGGCCACGGGCGGTCGATCACCAGATAGCCGCCCTGACCCTTCGCGACATCCCGGCCGTCCTCGCCCACGACGCGGGCCGAGATTCCCGGTAGGGGGCGGCACGCCGACCCGGGCTTCAGGATGCTGATGGCCGGGAGCGGGCTGATCATCATGTGACCGGTCTCGGTCTGCCACCAGGTGTCCACCACGGGGGCCGTCCCGCCCCCGATGACGTCCCGGT
>SXQZ01000001.1 GCA_005792725.1 Actinomycetota bacterium | reverse complement strand
GGCGCGGGCTGGTGCCGGCGGTGGCCGCGGCGCTCGCGGGGCCGGCATGACGAGCAACGCGACCGACCACAGGCTGCGGACCGAAGCGGGCATCGCCGCCGGACGTGGCGCCCAGCACCTGCGCGACCTACAGGACCCGGACGGCTTCTGGTGGGGTGAGCTCGAGTCGAATGCCTCCATCACCGCCGAGCAGCTGTTCCTGCTCGAGGCGCTGGGCCGGGCGACCGGGCGCGACCGGGATGAGATCGCCGCGGAGCTCCTGGCGACCCAGGGGGATGACGGCGGCTGGGCCGTGTGGCACGGGGGCGGGGGCGACCTCAGCATCACGGTGGAGGCCTGGTACGCGTTGCGACTGGCGGGCATCCCGGCCGACGCCGAGCCGCTGCGGCGCGCGCAGGCGCGCATCCTCGAGATGGGCGGCGCCAATCAGGCGCGCTTCTTCACGCGCCTGTGGCTCGCCGTGCTCGGCAAGTACCCGTGGACGGCCCTGCCGGATGCGCCCCCCGAACTCATCCTGCTGCCGCCGCGCTCGCCGCTGTCGGTGTACCGGTTCGCCTCATGGGCCCGCGGCACGTTCGTGCCCATGCTCGTGGTGCTCTCAAGGAAGCCGACAGTCCCGCAGGCCCCATCGGTGGACGAGATCTTCGCGGAGGCCCCGGGCAGCATCGAGGGGCCGCCGCCGCGCGCCCCGGGGCCGCTCACCACCCTGATGGGGCGCCTCATGCCGGTTGCGCGCGTCTACAACCGCCATCCCATCGCCCCCATCCGCCGGGCGTCGGAGCGCCGCATCCGCGAATGGATCCTCGACCGGCAGGAGCGGGACGGTTCGTGGGCGGGCATCCAGCCGCCGTGGGTGTACTCGATCATCGCGCTCCATGTGCTCGGCCTGCCCCTGGATCACCCGGTCATGGTGCGGGCGCTGAACGGCTTCGGGACGTTCGCCCTGCGCCGGGATGGCCGGCTGCGCATCCAGTCGTGCATCTCCCCGGTCTGGGACACCTGCCTCGCGGCGATCGCGCTCCACGACTCGGGCACCGAGGGAGACGACGACGCCATCGTGCGGGCCCGCGATTGGCTGATGGCGCAGGAGGTGACACGCGAGGGCGACTGGCAGCGCATCGCGCGACGCGGCGACGCGGGGGGTTGGGCCTTCGAGTTCTCCAACGAGTGGTACCCCGACACCGACGACACGGCCGAGGTGCTCATCGCCCTGATCAAGGCGGGGGTCCCCCCCGACGACGACGTGGTGCGCCGCGGCGTCGCCTGGCTGCTCACGATGCAGAGCAAGGGCGGCGGCTGGGCCGCCTTCGACGTGGACAACACCAGCACGCTTGTGGGCCAGTTCCCGGTGTGCGACTTCGGCGAGGTCATTGACCCACCGACCGAGGACGTCACCGCGCATGTCCTCGAGGCGCTGATCGAGTGCGGCGTGCCGCCCGGGCACCCGGCCATCGGCGCCGGGCTCCGGTACCTGCGTCGCACCCAGCGCGACGATGGTTCGTGGTGGGGGCGCTGGGGGGTCAACCACATCTACGGGACCGGCGCCGTGCTGCCCGCCCTGGCCGCGTGCGGCGTGGACATGGGGGAGCCGTGGGTGCGCCGTGCCGTGGACTGGCTGGCCGCGTGCCGGAATGACGACGGCGGCTGGGGCGAGGACATCGAGAGCTACCGCAACCCGGCCCTCGCCGGGGTCGGGGCGTCCACGGCGTCGCAGACGGCCTGGGCGCTGATCGGCCTCATGGCGGCTGACCGCGGGCACCCCGCGATCGACGGTGGCATCGACTGGCTGGTGCGCGAGCAGGCGCCCGACGGCGGGTGGGCGGAAGAGGCCTTCACGGGCACCGGGTTCCCCCTCGACTTCATGATCAAGTACCACTACTACCGCCTGTACTTCCCGGTCATGGCTCTCGGCCGGTACGCGGGGTGAGCGCACGCGGGGCACGGTCCCGGGCCGCGGGGATTGCCCGGCGGCACGACGAGAACTTCCCCGTCGCCTTCCTGCTCGCCCCACGCGACGTGCGCTCCGACATGCGGGTTCTCTACGCCTACTGCCGGACCACCGATGACATCGGCGACGCGGGGGTCGCCACGCGCGAGGAGCGCCTGGCGGCGCTCGACGCGTGGGAGCAGGGACTGATGCGGGCAATGGACCATCGGGAGGACGACCCCGTCCTGATCGCCGTGGCCGACGTCATCCGTCGTCGTCGGCTCCCCATCGCGCCGTTCACCCGATTGATCGAGGCCAATCGCATGGACCAGCGCACATCACGCTGGGAGTCGCACGAGGATCTCCTCGCCTACTGCGCCCATTCCGCGACCCCGGTGGGGCGGATGGTCCTGGGCGTGCTGGGCATCCATGACGCGCGGCGCGTAGCCCTCTCGGACGCCACGTGTACCGGCCTGCAGCTCGTGAACTTCTGGCAGGACGTGCGGCGCGACCTCGAGGAGCGCGACCGGGTGTACGTGCCGCGGGAGGACATGGCCATCTTCGGCGTGGCGGTAGACGACCTCACGGCATCGCTGGCACGCCCCGCCACGTGCGAGCTGCTGCGGATGGAGGTGGGGCGCGCCCGGGCGCTCCTGATGGAGGGCGCGCCGCTGCGCGGCATGGTGCCCCGCCGGGTGCGCTTGGACATCGGCATGTTCACGGCCGGCGGGCTGTGGGTGTGTGACCGGATCGCCGGACAGGGCTACGACACCATCGCCGCCCGCCCGGCGCCCGGGCGCCGGGGCCGTGCCGCCATGGCCGCGGGCGTCGCGTGGCGCCTGCTGACGGGCGGCGGGACATGACCGGGGACGAGGCGCCTGCCGAGGGGCGGCGGGGCATGACCGTGGACGAGGCGTACGACCGCTGCCGCGCGATCACCCGCGCGGAGGCCCGGAACTTCTACTTCGGCTTCATCCTCCTGCCCCGCGAGCGCCGGCGCGGGATCCACGCCCTGTACGCCTTCAGCCGCCTCTGCGACGACTCGGTGGACGGTGCCGGGGACCCCGATGCCAAGGCGGCCGCGGTGCGCGCGCGCCGCGATGATGTCGAGTGCGTCTTCGCCGGCCCGGTGCCGCCCGATGACCCCGTGCTGGTGGCGCTGGCCGATGCGATCCAGCGCTTCGGCATCCCGCGCGGGCCGCTGGATGCCCTGGTGGATGGCGTCGAGATGGACCTCGCAACCCACCGCTACCCCGACTGGCCCTCCCTCAAGACCTACTGCGATCGCGTGGCCGGGGCCGTGGGCGTGCTGTCACTGCACGTCTTCGGGTTCCGTGACGTGGCCGCCGTGGTGCACGCGGAGGACCTCGGCGTGGCCATGCAGGTGGTCAACATCATGCGCGACGTTCAGGAGGATGCCGGGCGTGACCGTATCTACCTTCCCGCCGCCGACATGGCCGCGCACGGGGTAACCGAACGCGACATCCACGACGACCGCATGACCCGGGGCATCGCGTCCCTCATGCAGCAGCAGGCCGGCCGCGCGCATGCCTACTTCGCGGGTGGGCGCCGGCTGCTCCCGCTGCTCGACCTGCGGGCGCGCATGTGCGTGCAGATGCTGGCGGCGCTCTACGAGGAGATCCTCAGGCGCATCGAAGAGCGTGGATTCGACTACACGCGTGGCCGGGTATCGCTGCCGGGACGCCGGAAGGCCGCCCTGATGCTCGGGTCCATCCTGCGTGCCCTCGTGACGAGGCGCCGATGACCCTGCGGGGGGCCCGCGTCGTCGTGGCAGGCGGCGGGCTGGCCGGCATCGCAGCGGCGATCGAGGCCACGGCGCGCGGCGCGCACGTGACCCTGATCGAGCGCCGCCCCTTCCTCGGCGGCAAGGCCTTCTCGTTCACCGATCCGCGTACCGGTGCCGAGCTCGACAACGGGCAGCACGTGCACCTGGGCTGCTGCACCGCCTACATGGGGCTGCTCGGGCGCCTGGGCTCGATCGGCCTGACGACCCTGCAGACGTCGCTGCGCGTGGATGTACGCGACCGGGCGGGCACCCGCGGCGTGCTGACGGCGCGGCGGCTGCCGGCGCCGCTGCACATGGGCCCGTCGTTCGCGCGCTACGCACTGCTCTCGC